>NZ_JBQSYL010000014.1:0-109503 GCF_052379245.1 Glutamicibacter sp. AOP12-B1-11
ACGAGGATCCTTTTAAGACCATCAAATAAAGCAGGCACGAGATAACGTTATCGCAGGGCGCGCCATAGGCAGTACCCTCGTCTCAGGCGCGTGGTTCGCGGCGCGCTATTGTTACTTGCGTGGCTGTGAACTGCGCAGCACACAGAAGTTGCACTGGTGGCAAGAAAACAAGGAGTTGGCGGTGGCGCACTTTGTGATCATGGGTTGCGGACGCGTAGGCGTTGCGCTGGCCCATACGCTAGACGAAGCCGGACATTCGGTGGCGATAATCGACCAAAATCCTGAGGCATTCCGCCGGCTGGGACAAGAATTTTCGGGAACCAAGGTCGTCGGCTTGGGCTTTGACCGGGATACCCTGGTCGAGGCGAAAATTGCCGAGGCCTACGCCTTTGCGGCCGTTTCCAGCGGTGATAATTCCAACATTCTCGCCACCCGCGTGGCCCGGGAAAGCTACAACGTGCCGCATGTGGTGGCGCGAATCTACGACCCGGGACGCGCCGAAATCTATCAACGCTTGGGAATCCCCACGGTTGCAGCGGTTCGTTGGAGCACCGATCAAGTCCTGCGGCGCATCCTTCCCGAATATTCCATCCGTGGCGATTACCGCGAGCCCTCGGGACGACTGATGTTAACCGAAGTCGCCTTGCATCGAGGCTGGTACGGACACCTGGTCAAGGAGCTCGAAGAAGCTGCCGGTGTTCGGGTCGCCTACCTGACCCGTTTCGGTGAAGGAACCATCCCAGAAAGCCGCACACGCCTCCAAGGCGGCGACTTGGTCCATGTCATGATGCGCCTTGAAAAAAGCAAAGATGTGGAAAAAGTCCTTGCCAATGCGCCGATTCCAGTCAGCGACTGAAGGAGAGAGCTAAACACGTGAAAGTAATGATTGCCGGGGCCGGATCAGTTGGTTCGTCTATCGCCCGCGAGCTTGTATTAAATTCCCATCAGGTGCTCATTGTCGATCCGAAAGCCGAAATGGCTGACCGAGAAGATCTGGAAAACGTCCAGTGGCTCATCGGAGACGCCTGCGAACTGGCGGTCCTGCAGCGAGCCAAGCTCGAAGAATACGATGTGGTCGTCTCGGCCACCGGAGATGACAAAGTTAACCTGGTGGTCTCGCTGCTGGCCAAAAGCGAATTTGGTGTGCGTCGAACCGTGGGACGAGTAAACCACCCAAAGAATGAATGGATGTTCGACGACGCCTGGGGCGTGGATGTGGCGGTGAGCACCCCGCGGCTGATGACTGCCTTAGTCGAAGAGGCAGTAGAAGTTGGAGACCTGGTACGCCTGCTGACGCTCAAAAGCGGTGAGGTGCATATGGTCGAATTCACCGTGCCGCACGATTCGGCGCTGATTGGACGTACCCTGGGCCGTGTCACCTGGCCTCAAGACACCACCATCGTGGCGGTGGTGCGCGATAAGGCGCCGTTCCCGCCCAGCGATGATGACGTGATCGAGGGTGGAGACGAAATCTTCTTCATCACCACTCCCGAGGCTGAAAGCCCGTTGCGACGCACTCTGCGCGGAGCGGCCCGCTAGTTTTACTGCCGAGTCTGCTCCGGCTGGATGTCCTTGGCCGGACGGGATACCAGCCAGGCGAACCAGAGCCCAGCGGCATACAGCGGGGCGCCCATCAACGCGCGGGCAAGGCCCAGGGCCACCACATTGTCGGCGAAGTACATCGGCAACTGCACCGCGAGACGTGCAATGAATACCCCGATAATGATCCACGTCGCGACGCTGTAGCGGCGTAGCCTTGCCGGCTGGGAACGCCAAGCGGTTCCCTCGTTGCGGATGAATCCGAAGAGCACCCCGGCCAGCGGCCACTTGACGATAATCGAAATCAGCATCGCGAGCAGATAGCCGGCGCCGATAAAGAAGCCTGGAACATAGTAGTCCTTGGCTTCACCTGTGGCACGAGCCGCGAAGGCGCAGATCAGAATCCCGATGAGACCGCTGGCGGCCTGCATCAGCGATGACTTCTTCACTAGCCGCACGATCATGAACAGCACCCCGAGCCCGATCGAGGCGATCAACGCCCACGAAAGCTCTAGGCTGAGCGCGTACACCATGACGAACACGAAACCCGGGAGCACCGTCTCAACGATGCCGCGGGTACCGCCAACGCTGGCGATGACATCGATCCCGCCGTCGGCATTCTGCGCCAGCTTTGCATTCTGTCCGAGGCTCGAAGCCAACGAGTGCTCCTTGTGGCGTTGCGGCTCGTTTGGCTGTTCTTCGTTGTTCATGCTTCTCACTTCTGCCTCGGTCGCGGTGCGAGACCTGCTTATACGGCAACTATAGAACCCAAAACTTAGCGGCGGTTGACCGGAACGATCAGGTAGCGCGGGTTGAAGATGCTGGGCACATGATCGACCTGCGCAACCATGCCCGCATATCTGATTTTTACTCCGGGTTTAATCCCGGGTACCTGCTTTTGGCCCATGAACAGCAGCTTTACATGCGGAACGGTGCCACGGCGCCCACCAACTCCAGCCAACCGGTCCACCACTACGGCGGTCAGACGCGGTGGCGTGTTGGGGGCCGAGTAGCTGACCGACTGAATGTACCCGAGGTGCTCAACTCGCCCCTTTACCGGCAACTCGGACAAGGACTCCAGGCGCAGGTGTGCCGGCCTGATTTCCCTGCTGCCAAGATGGGCCTCTAAAGGGCCGGGCTCGCAGGACATGCCATTAGCCGATCTGGGTGATTTCAGGGCCGCGTTCCGGACGGGTGATTTCCGGTTCGGGTGTCTCGACGCGGGTACTGGCATTGCTCGGTACGTTCAATGGAAGTAGCTCAGCCGGCGGCAGTGGCTTATCGCCGCGGTTGATCACGACGCTACGCAGCAGTTCATCAACGATCTGGGTAGCTTCCTCATCGGCGATTGCGGCACCGCCAACGACCGCGCGCAGGAACCAACGCGGCCCGTCGACGCCCACGAAACGCAGCGCGACGTGTCCGGCGCGGCCATCAGGCAGCTGCTGCGGAACCTTGGCGAGAAGCTCTTCGCCATATTCTCCTTCGCGGGTGAAGATCTCGCCCTTCTGCCCATGGATATCGCCGGTAATTTTTTCACGGATACCGGGCCATAGGGATGCCGACTTCGAAGAAGCGAAAGCCATCAGTTGGACGCGCGATTCGGCGATCTCCAGCGAAACCGCCACTACCCGCTGATTCGCCTGTTCGATATCCATGCGCACCTTCATGCCAGGGATCGGCTTGACGAGAATCGAACCGAAGTCGAGGTAGCTATCGGTTTCGGGCACGTCGCTGATGTCGAATGGGCCGCTGGTAGGGGTGGGCTCCGGAGTGCTTTCCTCGACGGTTGGCTCTTCGACCGGCTGCTCTACCGACTTCTTACGCTTGAAAAACATGATGTCCTTAAAGTTTTGCGCTCTTACACCAAGGGTACTTAGTTAGCGTTGAATCCGCCTGTTGAACCAAAACCACCGGTACCGCGAGCCGTGTCGTCGAGGGACTCGACCTGCTCAAAATGGGCTAGTTCGACTTTTTGGATAACCAGCTGTGCAATACGATCGCCACGACGTACTTCAAAGTCGTTGGAGTTGTCCGTGTTCAACAGTGTGACCATGATCTCGCCACGGTATCCGGCATCAACAGTACCCGGTGCGTTGACGACGGTAATACCGTGCTTCGCGGCCAGACCACTTCGCGGGTGAACGAGGCCGACATATCCGTGCGGGAGTGCCAAGGCGAGCCCGGTAGGGATCAGTGCGCGTTCCCCCGGCTTGAGCACTACGTCACCCCGGGCATGTAGATCAGCACCTGCATCGGACGGGTGGGCGTAGCTGGGGGCCGGGAGCTGCGGATCGAGCATCTTGATTTTGACTGAAATCGTGGGCTCATTCATGAGTTTTTCTAATCTCCCGGTAAATCGATTGGTCGTTTTCTACCTGTCCAACTCTATCGCGCGCCGCCAAAGGGTTGCGCCAGTGAATCCGAGCGGTTATTCAACTCCGAAAAATTGCCTAAACTGGTTGGTATGAGTACTCCCAGCCCAGAGGCTTCAAATGTTCTATTCCGTGAAAAGCTATGGCCTTCGGTCGGCACATGGATTTGGCCTTTACTAATCGCGATCACCGCAGGCGTAGCGGTCGCCCCGATCAGTATCCCTTGGGGTATCGCAATCGGACTCATTGTCCTGGTCGGCATCGCGGTGATCTTCTTGCTTAAGGTCCCTACCCTGGAAGTCACCGAAGAAAGCCTCACCGTGGGCCGCGCTACCATTGAGCGAAAATTCGTCGGCGAGGCCATCGGCTATCGCGGCGAAGAAGCATTCAAGCAGCGTGGCCAGAAGCTGCATGGACTAGCATTCATGAACTTGCGCGGCTGGCTCGATGCGGTAGTTCGCATGGAAGTCACCGATCCGCGCGATGAGACCCCTTATTGGATCACTTCCACGCGCCGCCCCGAAGAGCTCACCGCGGCTCTGGGCGGTGTGATGTATGAATTCACCGAGGAGGCTCAGCGTGATTCCTCAGAACAGGAAGCCAAAGAGGCTATCCAGTTCCGCGCTCCGGAATCTACCGAAGAACAGGGCTAGCACTTAGCCCCGAAAGTCTGTTTCTTGCATCGAGTGTTGGGGCTTAGCCCTCGCACTCGGTGCAATATTTTTGCCCTTGATCTTCGCGGGCAAGCTGGGAGCGGTGGCGCACCATGAAGCACGAGGCACAGGTGAATTCGTCGGCTTGCTCCGGAATGATATCCACATTTGCTTCGTCTTGGCCGGCTTCTCCCCCGGGCAAAACATAGGCTTCGGCAAGCTCAGCTTCGCTTTCATCGACCAGGTTCGCGGACGCGGCGGTGCCCAATTTTTTCGCTGCGGCCAGCTGCTCGGCGCGGGACTGGTCTTGGCTGGTCTCACGTGAGGCAACATTTTCATTGGCCATGATCGTATTTCACTCTTTTCCGCTGGCGATAATCTCGATACTTGGCACTTGTTGGTAAACACCAGTACCGGCCTAAAAGTATAACGTTGAACTGCGCCGAACATTCCCGCCAGTGACACATCAGCCACAAAGTGATATGAACTTGCGAGTATTCTTGCGCCACACCCGGGGCGGTAATAGGAAATCAGGGTCATAGGTGGCAGAGTTTTACTCAGGAAATAGACCGTGTGGAGGGTAGTAATGCGTCAGCTGAGACTGGTAGGAATTCATGAAAATGGTTCCAGCCTGCAGGTCAGCAGCGACGATGGGATGAGCTTTGAGCTTTCCGTCGACGATGCGCTGCGCAGTGCAATGGCCGAAATCGCCCGAGCTCGGGCGCCGCGAAACCGCGATGAGTCTTCGGTTCATTCGCCGCGTGAGATCCAGGCACGAGTACGTGCTGGAGCTTCCGCTTACGATCTGTCCTTGGAATGGAATGTTCCGGTTGAACAGATCGTCAAGTATGAAGGCCCAGTGTTAGCAGAACGTGAGCACATCGCTGAATTGGCTCGTCGGGTAGAGGTTTCCGGGCCTCAAACCGATGCCGAGTACCGCGAGATTTTCGGCGAAGAACCGGCGGACCTTGGTTCAATGGTGACGCATCGTTTGCACCAGCTCAATATCGACGCCGAACACGCACGCTGGAACTCTTGGAAGGATCCTGAGGGCCAGTGGATCGTAACGGTGGAGTTTGATTCTCCGTTGCCATCTGAAAACGTTGAGTCGCTGGACAACGGTTCGGCGGACGGCAAGGAAAATGTCGCCAAGTGGGCTTTCACCCCGGCGCGCAAGTCCTTGAAGAACCTAAATCGTTGGGCGCAAACGTTAAGCGAGCAGCAGGCACCAGAGTATTTTCGTCCCATCGCAGCCGTAGGCCAGGCCGAGCAGCCGGCCGCACCAAGTGCCAGCGCAGACAATAACGATTCCGAGGAATTGGTCAGCCTGCTCAATTCCCGTCGTGGCCAGCGTGCCCCGGAGGATCCTGCGAAGGATGACCGGTTGAACGAGATCATTGAACGCAGCATGAGCAAGTATGAGAACGACGATGAGGAGTCATTCCCCCATCTGTCACAAGGCATCTCATCTCGGACTTCGCAGTTGATGGTAGTCACGGACAAGGAAGATTCCAACGACGCAAGTCAGGAACCCGATCTTTCCGCCGAGGATTCCTCCCCGCGCAAGCCGAAGCGTTCTTCGGTTCCAAGCTGGGATGACATCATGTTTGGAAAGCGCAAGAAGGACACCGACTCCTAAACGAGCCGCTTCCGCGCAAAACTTGAGGCACTGCACAAATGTTTTCAACTTTGTGCAGTGCCTCTTGTTTTACCGGTCTGAAATCGACTTATCCGCGAATTACTTGGTGCGATGCGTAAATAGCGGAACGAATCGCTCGCCGGCGGTCAGCGAGCCATGCTGGCCAATCATGTCAAAGGCCATCGGAGCCACCCGCCGACCATCGTAGAAAGCGATTGCTTCGGCGGCCATGATGATCAAATCACCCATGCGAGCGGCATGGGCTTCAGGGATATTGCCGAAGTACCCCAGATCGATCGCTTCCTCGCGGCTGAGCACCCAGGCCTTCGAGCCGTAGGCACGTCGCCATGCTTCGCGTACCTGGTGGCGTTGCGCGTCGCTGGTCTTCGCGGCAAAAGTTAAATGCACGCCGCGCGGTTCCCCGCTGGTGAGCTCGACTCCCTCGATGAGTTCTGGTTCGAGGCTGAAATCGATGCGCTGCGATTCAGGGACATCGACCATTCCGTGGTCACCGGTGATCAGCACGGTGGTCTCTTCCGGCAATCGGGAGACCAGCGATTTGATGACGTAGTCAATTTCCTCGAGGGTGTCGCGCCACTGGCTGGAATCCACACCGAATTTGTGGCCGACTTTATCTAGTTCATTAAAGTAGGTGTACACCAGTGCGTTGCGGTGGCTGGCAAAAACTTCTTGAGTGGCCCGGGCGCGTGCGGTAATTTGTTTGGCCGCCACAAATTTCGGCCCGCGCAAGGCGGCGCGGGTCAATGCAGAATTCGCAAAGAGGGGCAATGAAACCGAAGCCACATGGATGCCGTGTTCTTGGACTCTCTCGAATACCGTGGGAACGGTCTGCCAGGATTCTGGCTTCAGATCCGCGGGCCAGCCGCCAAGTTGGTTAACTACTCGCCGGCGCTCGGGATCGATCACGTCATAGCCGAGCATGCCATGCTCGCCAGGTGCTACACCTGTGGCCAGGCTGGTCAGGCTCGTCGCAGTCGTCGAAGGAAAACCGGTGCCCAGCTTCTGTGCTCGCTCAAAGAGCGAACGTAGGAATGGGGCGTGCGCCGCGTGGGATTTGAACTGATTCCAACCCAACCCATCAACCATGATCAGGCTGACCCGTTTAGTGGCTTTTAGCCCCAGCGGATTGCGGTAGCCGGGAACGCCGAGTGCGTGGGCGGCGGAAGGGAGAATTTCCGACAGTGTCGTTTTCCCGTAGGCAGGGGCCGCAGGCAGCGCCTGAGGCGGCGTTGGCAACGCGGGATCGCTCAAAATTTGGCTCATACGCAATCAGATAGTTTCTTGTCGCAAACGCACCGCGAACTCGCGTGCCTTGTTGACCGCGCGCTGCCCGTCGGCCTCGGCGCTGACCCGAATCACCAAGTCCTCGGGTTGCGCGGTTCCGTTCAGCCCATGATCTGCATCGCACTGCGGATCGGTGCAGGGAGCAGGGGCGAGGTCGATTCGGCTCGTCCCGTTCCATGACATGCCGAAGGTCAGCTCACGTACCTCATCGCCTGTGCGGTAATGCTGTGGCTGGTGATAGACATAATTGGTAGCGACCGAGGCGATACGTCGCAAGGAGATCATTTCGGTCGAGACCTGAGCCACGACATTATTGCCGTGGTCATCGAGCTGCTGATCGTCTACGTGGATGATGAACAAGACTTTTTCGCTGAGCACCAAAACCGTGATGTGGCGGTGAACTTCGGTGTGGTCGAAGTGCGTCTCCAGATGAACGTAGTGGTCAAGCACCGGTTGGGACATCATTGCCTCGGCTAAGACGTCCTGCACCATCTGCGGGTAGAAGCCGGCCCTGACCAGGTCGTGCTGCAATTCAGCACCAGCGGTAGTGGAATACGTTGGTGAGTTCATAACCTAATTCTACCGAGTGCAACGGACCAAATCATCCAAGCCACCCCTCAGCTCAACTTCGCAGGGCCCGCCGCACGCTATCGGTACGCTGTTCGGTATTGCCGATCTTCATGCTGACCCCCAGGACACTCAGCGAATCCTGAGCCACGCTAACCGGCGCAAAGTTCATAATCGTCACCGCTGGGTGATGATCCTTGAGCATCGAGACGCGCGTGATGAAGTCTTTCAGGGATTCCAGGTCCACCGCCGGCAGACCCTGATAGCCAAGGAGCCGAACGCTGCTGCGCGGGCGTCGAATCAGGTTGTCGAGGTCTTCTGTGGTCAGTGGCGCCACCCCGTGGGCCCAATCGTCGAGCAGGTTCACCGGATCGCCGCTCAGTCCAAAGGAGATCACCGGCCCGAGCAACGGGTCTTCCACCGCCTTGATCACGCAGGCTTGACCTGCCGGTGCCATGGATTGCACTTCGAGCGAGGTCACGTCGTACGAGGCCATGAGCGAGCTCATATGATTGAAGTTTGCCTCTAGGCTCTGCGCATCTGGAATGTTCAATCGAACGCCGCCCAGATCGAGGCGTTGGCGCATATCCGGATCGTTGGCTTTCAGCGCGACCGGCCAACCGAGCCGGTTGGCGGCATCCAGGGCTTGCTCGGCGGACTTGACCACCGTCGAATCGAATACCTTGATGCCATAGTAGCCAAGGAGTTTACTGGACTGTTCGTGGTTCAGCTCTTTCAGTTCGGTACCGACGATGTCGCCGACCAGCTGCTCAAGGTACTCATGCGCACCGGTAACATCCACATCTGTGGGTTCCGGCAGGGCTTGAAACGGGACGTTCATCCATTGGCTGTAGCCGTAGGCTTTGGACAGCGCGCCAACGGCCTCGCTAGGCGAGGTAAACACCGGAATGCCTTGATGCACACCCTCACGGAATTTCGGATCCGTGATGCCTGGCGTGAGGGCAATGACGGGTTTGTCCTGCCCCTTGAATTCGGTCAGCACCTTGATCACCGATTGAGCGTTTATCCCGATGGCCGGAAGATGCGCCACGATCACCGAGTGCACTTGCGGATCTTGCACAAGTTCGGTCACCCGCGCACGCAATATCGAGATCGATCGTGATTCTCCGAGCGAGTAATCCAATTCTTCACTCTGCGCGGTGGCGAACAGGTTGCGTCCCACCGTGACATCACAGACGATTTCGGCCAGGGCCAAAGAATTCGAGAGCACCGCTACCTGCGGTCCGGCAGGTGCCGGGAATACCGAGAGCAGCGAGGCGACGTCCATGAGCTCCTCGATGGATCTCACCCGGATCACCCCGGATTGCCGCAACATCGCATTCAACGCCGCCGGAGGGGCTTCGCCCAAGCGCACCGAGTGTCCCGGTGGTATCCGTCGGCCCATCAGGTCGGATTTGGCCACGATCACCGGTTTGCTGCGTGCCAGGCGACGGGCGATGCGGGAGAACTTACGTGGATTGCCGAAGGATTCCAAATGCATCGCCACGACGCCGGTGCGCTTGTCATCCTCGAAATATTGCATCGCGTCATTGCCGGACACATCTGCGCGCAGCCCGGCTGAGATGGCACTGCTTTGGCCTACCGCGCGTTGCATCGCTGCGCCTTGCAAAACAATGCCCATGGCTGCCGACTGGCTGAACAGGCCTACCGGTCCTGCCTGCGGCAATTCGCTTGCCAGCGAGGCATTGAGGCGGATCTGCGGATCGGTATTGAGTACCCCTAAGGACGCTGGTCCAATGACGCGCATGCCATTTGCCCTGGCCAGCGCCACCAGCTTGCGTTGGGCCACTAGGCCGTCGGCGGTCTCGTAGCCCGCGGTCATGAGAATCAGGCTTTTGACTCCGTGCGCGCCACAGTCCTGGATGGTTTCCAGGACCCGTTCTCGTGGCACGCAAATAATTGCCAAGTCCACCGGGCCGGGGACCTCGGTAATATTTCCATAGCTCGGCAGCCCGCCGACCTCGAAGGCCTGCTCGTTGACGGCATAGACGGTGCCGGTAAATCCCCCTTCGACGAGCCGGTCCAGCACGTCGTGGCCAATGCTCCCCCAGGCGCGGCTGGCACCGATAACCGCTACGGCGGACGGTGCTAGCACCCCGGCAACGCTGCTCGCTTCGGCCCGGTGTTCTCGCGCTTCGGTGACTTCTTTTGATTTCTCGGTGGGGCTGATGGGGAATTCCAGCATGATCACCCCATCCTCGAAGTGCCGGGCCACCGCATAGCCGGCATCCGAGAATACGGTGAGCATCTTGCGGTTCTCCGGCAGGATTTCGGCGGTGAATTTGACTATGTCGTTTTCTCGCCCGGCGGCGGCAAGGTGCTCGAGCAGGATTGAACCGATTCCGGTGCCTTGGTATTCGTCCGAGACGTTGAACGCGACCTCGGCTTCCGTTGGATCGTCCAGCCGGTCATAGCGGCCTACCCCGATGATCTTCGAACCGCGCAGCACGGTGAAGGCCACCCGGTTGCGATGGTCGACATTGGTGAACCGTTCGAGCTCTTTAGGAGTCAGCGACGACTTGTACGTAAAATAGCGTAGGTAAACCGAAGTTTCAGATTGCTGTTTGTGCATATCTTGCAAGGCTTGAGCATCTTGGGGCGTAATTGGCCGAAGATGCGCGGTCGTGCCGTCGCGAAGAACAACATCTGCTTCCCAGTGGGCTGGATATGCCGCTGAAAGTTTACGATCCACCATAGGCTTAGAATAGTCGCGCTTTCGCGTTTGCGCCCAGCTGCAACACGAAATCCGACATTTTAGGCCGTGAAGCAGCAGATGAAGGGCGAAGGCAGAGTAATGGCTCGCAAAAAAACTCCCGAGATTCCCGAGGATTTCGTCGAGAACATCGTCGATATCGATGTCACCAGCGAAATGGAATCCTCCTTCCTGGAGTACGCCTACTCGGTGATCTATTCGCGTGCGCTACCGGATGCCCGAGACGGCCTGAAGCCGGTGCAGCGACGCATCCTCTTCCAGATGGCCCAAATGGGCCTGCGCCCGGAGAAGGGCCACGTGAAGTCGGCTCGCGTGGTCGGCGAAGTCATGGGTAAGCTCCACCCGCACGGGGACACGGCGATCTACGATGCGATGGTGCGTCTGGCGCAGAGCTTCTCGCTGCGCCTGCCGCTGATCGATGGCCACGGCAACTTCGGTTCGCTCGATGACGGACCGGCCGCCCCGCGTTACACCGAGGCCCGGCTCGCCGCCTCCGCGGTGGCGATGACCGCAAACCTCGACGAAGACGTGGTGGACTTCGTCCCCAACTATGACAACCAGTTCATGCAGCCCGAGGTGCTGCCTGCGGCGTTCCCCAATCTGCTGGTCAACGGCACCACCGGTATCGCGGTGGGCATGGCCACGAATATGGCACCGCACAATCTCAACGAGGTAGTCGCCGCGGCGCAGCACTTGATCGCGAATCCGGATGCACCGGTCGAAGAACTCATGAAGTTCGTTCCGGGTCCGGATCTGCCCTCCGGCGGCACGATTGTGGGACTTGACGGCGTCAAGGACGCCTACCGCTCCGGCCGCGGCGCATTCCGCACCCGCGCCACCGTGAGCCTGGAAAAGATCTCGGCTCGCAAGTCCGCGCTGGTGGTCACCGAGCTGCCCTACACGGTAGGGCCCGAAAAAGTCATCGAGAAGATCAAGGACGGCGTCAACAACAAGAAGATCGTTGGCGTCTCTGATGTCGTTGACCTCACCGACCGCCACCATGGTCTGAAGCTTGTGATCGAGCTTAAGAACGGCTTCAACCCGAACGCCGTGCTGGCCGCGCTGTACAAGTACACCCCGATGGAAGACTCCTTCGGGATCAACAATGTGACCCTGGTGGAGGGCCAGCCGCGCACCTTGGGACTGCGCGAACTGCTGACCGTCTATGTGGAGCACCGCATCGATGTGGTCCGCCGGCGGACCGCGCACCGTCTGGCCAAGCGCGAAGACCGGTTGCACCTGGTCGAAGGGCTGCTGATCGCGATTCTCGACATCGATGACGTCATCGCAATCATCCGTTCCTCCGAGCAGACCGCCGAAGCCCGCGAACGGCTGATGACGGTCTTCGATCTCAGCGAACCGCAGGCAAGCCACATTCTGGAACTGCGCCTGCGCCAGCTGACCAAGTACTCGCGGATCGAGCTGGAGGCCGAAGCCGAGCAGCTGCGCGCCGAAATCGCCGAGCTGCGCGAAATCCTGGGCGACGATCAGAAGCTGCATGCCTTGGTTTCCGCGGAGCTCGGCCAGATGGCGGAGACCTTCGGCACGCCGCGGCGCACCAAGTTGAACAAGTCCTCCGCCCTCGAACCGCTGAAGGGCACCGCGCTGCCCGAAGAGGTAGGCACCGGAAAAACAGCGAAGCTGGCCCTGGAAGTCTCCGATTCGCCCTGCTTCGTGCTGCTCTCGGCCACCGGGCAGATCGCCCGCACCCATGACCGGAGCCCGCTGGACTTTTCCTCCGCACGCATCAAGCACGATGTGCTCTCCTCCCAGGTCTCCTCGACCGCCCGCGGGGAGATCGGCGCGCTGACAACCACCGGACGGATGATCCGCATTTCGTTGATCGACGTGCCGGTGCTGCCCGAAACTCATGGCTTCCCGCAGCTGGCCAATGGCGTCCCGGTCGGCGAATTCCTGAAGCTTGAAAAGGGCGAACGCGTGGTGGCGTTGCTGCCGCTGAACCGGGTCTTCGCCCTGGGCACGCAAAATGGCGTAGTCAAACGCGTCACCCCCGATTATCCGTTGAACCGCGAAGAGTTCGAGGTGATCACCTTGAAGGACGGCGATGTCGTTGTTTCCGCCGCGCCGGCCGAGGACTCCGATGAGCTGGTCTTCCTGACTCGCCAGGCCCAGTTATTGCGATTCCCCGCCACCGCCGTGCGCTCGCAGGGGCGGACCGCCTCGGGCATGGCCGGCATCAAGCTGGCCGGAGAGGACAGGGTCATTCATTTCGGCGTGGTGGGCCAGGCCAATGAGGACGCGGTCGTGGCGACCATAGCTTCCGGATCGCAGACCCTTCCGGGGACCTCGGGCCAGTCGGTGAAGCTCAGTTCCTTCAGCGAGTTCCCCGTGAAGGGACGCGCGACGGCCGGTGTGCGGGCACACCGCTTCGCCAAGGGCGAGGACTACCTGGCGCTGGGCTACGCCGGTTACGGGCCGGCCCGCGCCAGTTCGGCCGCCGGGGTGGTGCGCGCCTTGCCAACCGAATTCGCCAAGCGTGACGGTTCCGGCGCCCCGCTGGCGCAGACGATCAACATTCTCGGCGGTTCCCTGCCGGGCCAAGCACCTGCCGGTGCGGTGGCCGGCAGTGAGCCGAGCGCGCCTGCGCCACAGCAGAGCGACGCCGCCCCGGCCGCCAAGCCCCGGGTGAAACCAGAGCTGCATCCAGGAGAGGACACCTTGCCGTTCTCCGATGGCGGTGTGCTGCTCTAAACGGGCGGCTGCTTCTAGCTGGTGGGTGTGAGGGTTCGCTCTAAGCAGATCGAACCCTCACACATTTCGGCCAGCTTCGTCTCGTGGGTGATCAGCACGACGGTCCGTCCGGCGAGCGCAGCACGCAGCGTGCGGATTAGTTCGGCGCTTTCATCAACGCCTAGGTGTGCGGTCGGTTCATCGAGCAGGATCACCTGCTGCCCGCCGACCAGGGCTCGGGCGACCGCAAGTTTGCAGCGTTGCCCGCCGGAGAGCCGGTGCCCGCCGCTGCCGATCCGTGTATCGAGCCCGGCAGGTTGTGCCGCGTACCAGCCGGCGAGCCCCACCCGGTGCAGGATCCCGATGAGCGCTTCGTCGGACGCCGGCGCCGCGCTGTTGGCTGCCAGGTTCAGGTTCCGTCGAAGAGTGGAATCGAATAGGTGCGCCTCTTGCGGGCACCATGCCACCGAGTCCATCGCCCCTTGCTCCAGGGCACGGTAGTTGCCGTGCTCATCGATGCTTTCCAGGCGTCCCCCGCTCGCGGGCAGGGCGCCGAGCAAGGCGGTGAGCAGCGTGGATTTGCCCGAGCCTGAGGCTCCGGTCAGCGCGGTCCACTCTCCGGGGCGAATCTGCGCGTCCAGGTTGCTGATCACCGGGGTTCCGGGCACGTAGCCCAGTTCCAGCCCGGCCAGCCGGTAGCCGTGGACCGTGTAGCCAGGTTTCGGTGCGGTTGCGCCTGGTCCCGCAGTGCGTTGCTCCCCTACCCCGCGGCCGGCGAGCTGATCGGTCAGCTCGTGCAAGGCTCGCCCCTGCTGGATCGCGCCCAGCGCGCTAGCTGCCGGTTCTGCCAGGGACAAGGCCAGCAGCACGGCGAGGGCCGTGAACGATGCGCTGCTTTGCGAGAGGGACACCAACGCCGTGGCAAGCAGCACCGTGGTCAACGCGGCCAGCGCCGGAGCGGTGCCTTGGCCATAGGCATGGCGGCGAGCCCGGGCGGTATTCCGGCTTTCGGACCGGGCTAGCTTCTGGAGCACCGGGCCGAGGCTGCCGTAGGCGCGCAGTGCTTCCTTAGTGCGCAGAATCGATAGCACCAATTGGTTCAGCTGCAAGCGATGGCTCAGCGCCAGGGCCAGATGCCGCCCTTCGACTTGCTTCACCAGCCAGCGCGCCGGGAAGGCCAGGAAGAGCCCGGCGCCAAGCGCCGCGTAGCCGAATTCTGGCTGGATCTGGAAAAGCGCCGCAGTGGCCAGGGCCCACACGATCAGTGCTTGCAAGGGTGGGAAGAGCACTCGGGCGAGGGAGTCGCGTAATTCGTCGACTTCGGCGAGCAAATACCGCAGCACCACCGAGGAGCGGCTCATCATGCCCCAGCGTGCCGGGTTGGCGACCATGGCGTTCCACAGCTTTTCACGCAGGGCCCCGGCATAGCCGAGCACCGCGTCGTGGATGGCGAGCTGTTCCAGATACCTGAATACCGCGCGCCCGATGCCCAAGGTGCGCACCATGACAAAGGCGACGGTGAGGTGCAGGATCGCCGGCTGGTAGCTGGCTTCGACGATGAGCCAACCGCTGAGCCCGGCGAGCGCAACGGCGCACAGGATGGAGAGCACCCCGTAGCACAGCGCCTTGCGGGCTGCCGGATAGTTGCTCATGACTTCCCTGCGTGGGTTCCACCGGGGCTTGTCCTCTGGTTTCCCCTGGGGCGCGGCCCCGCCGCGCATCGGCACCGGGGATACCGCGTGCAGGTGATTGGGCGCTGGCTGGCGGGCGCTCAGCGCGGGACCGGTTTCGGTGATGAGCGGGTCGTGGCTGGCCGCCAGCATGGCGCAATCTTCAGGTAGTTCGGCCAGCAGCCGGCGGACCGTGTCCGCGTTCTGTTCGTCTAGATGGGCCGTGGGCTCATCGGCCAGCAGCAGCCGGCAGCTGGGCACCGAGTGCAGCCGCGATAGCGCGCGCAGCACCTCGAGCCTGCGTAGTTCCCCTGGCGAGTACTCCGCTATGGCACGTGGCAGCATGGCGCTTAGGTTCAGTTCGGCAGCTAGCCTTTCGGCCAGCTCCTTGGGCGCGCCTGGCGCGTCTTGTGCGATTTGCTCGGTTCCCGTCTGGGCGTTGAACTGCGGGTGCTGGCTGATGCATGCCAATTCACCGGCCACAAAGATCTCGCCGCTCACCAGCTCGGCGGCGAACTCATTGCTGCTGGTTTGCGCCTCGGCGATGAGCTTGAGCAGACTGGTTTTTCCGCTACCGCTGGCGGTGCTCAGCACCTGGCGGTCTCCGGCGCGCAGGTCCATATTAAAATCGCTATAGATCGGTTCCTGCCCCCGGTATCTAAGCGCCAGCTTTCGCACTTCGAGCACATTGGCCTTGTGCCTCGGGCCGGTTGGGGCGCGCAGCGGGCTGGCGGGAGTGCCTTGTATTTGTTTGCTGTAGCGTTCGTAGGCGGCGAGCCCGTCATCGGCCGCGTGGTAGGCCGAACCGACCTCACGCAAGGCGATGAACAGTTCGGGCGCGAGAATCAAGATGGTCAGCCCGGTGCCCAGATCCATGTTTCCGCCAACGAGTCGAACACCGATGAGTACGGCGAGCACCGCAACCGAGAGCGTTGAGATCAGTTCCAGCCAGAAACTGGACATGAAAACGGTCCGCAGGTTCTGCATGGTCGCGGTCCGGTAGCGTTCGCTCACCTTTGCGATGGCGTGCCCTTGGTGCCGGGCACGCCCCAGTCCGAGCAGCGCCGGCAGCCCCTGGGCGAGTTCGTAGAGTTGGTTGGCTAGGGCGTCGAGCTTGGCTTGCGACTGCTCGATGGTGTCTTGGGTGTGCATCCCGATGAGCGCCATGAATACCGGGATCAGCGGAATCGTCAGCAGCAGCACCAGGGCGCTGAGCCAATCGATCCGCAAGATGTAGATCCCCAGAAGCAGCGGCACAACCGTGGCGCCGATCAGCGCGGGAATGAATTTGGTGAAGTAGTCATCGAGCTTTTCGATGCCATGGCTTGCCAACGTCGAGGTCTCCGCCAGCGACAGGTCATTTTGCTGATCTGCAACGATCCCCGGGCGCGAAGCGGCGGATTCGATCAGGTTTGCGCGCATCCGCTCTTTCGCTCCGGCCCCCATGCGCCGGGAGCCGGCGTTGAGTCCCCAGACTCCCGCTGTGCGCAATGCCGCCCCGCCCAGCGCCAACCAGAGCAGCAGCTGCTGGTGCGGCTGCCCGACGGACATCTGGGCGATCCACGTGGCCAACGTGTAGGCCACGAGGATTAGCCCGCTGGTTTTGAGCACCGAGAAGGCCGCCAACAGGGCAACCTGTCGGCGGGGCAGCAGGTCACGAGGCAAAAAGCGGGGCGCAGGCATGAGCGGTTCCTTTCGAACTGGCTAAACTACTTCACGACCGAGGTCACCAGGTGATCCTCCGGGATATGCTTTTCGCTGATGCGTTTGCGAAATACCCAGTAGCTCCAGGACTGGTACGCGAGCACCAGGGGCACGCCGAAGGCGGCCACGATGCTCATCAGCTTCAGGGTGTAGGGCGAGCTCGACGCGTTGTCGATGGTCAAATCAAAGGCTGCGTCAAGGGTCGAGGGAAGCACCACCGGGAAGGCTGCGACGAAGATCGCCGCCACCGCGGCCAAGAGCGTGATGCCCAGGGCTATGAAGGAGCGAGCTTCATGTCCCGACCGTGCGCTCATCCATGCGCCGCACACCGCGATCAGGGCCAGCCCAAGGAGTCCCCAGGCAATTGCCGAGCGCTGCCCGAGCAGGACGACCAGCGACCACAGCAGCAATGGGGCGATGCACAGCGGGAGCCAACGGACAAAGAGCCTGCCCGAACGTGCACGGATTGGCCCGTCGGTCTTCAGCCGCAGGAAGGCAATCGAGTGGATCCAGCTAAAGGCCACCACCGCTACACCGCCGAGTATTGCCGACCAGGTAAGCCAGGCGAAGGGCCCGCCGACCCGGTCGCCATTTTCGTTCAGCGGCAGGCCGAGGGTGGTCAGGGCGAGCATTGCACCGACCCCGAAAGCCGCAACAAGGGAACCCCAGCCCAGGGCTAGATCCCACAGTCCGCGAGTTCTCCTGCTTTCGGCTTTTCCGCGGTACTCGATGGCTACCGCACGGAAGATCAGTGCCACCAGCACGAGCGTCAGCGGGAGGTACAGCGCGGAAAACAGTGACGCATACCAGTAAGGGAAGGCCGCGAAGGTTGCCCCAGCGGCGGTCAGCAGCCAGACCTCGTTTCCGTCCCAGACCGGGCCGATGGTGTTGAGCAGCACGCGCTTGTGCTTTTCGCCGCCGCGGCCCAGACCGATCTGCATTCCGATGCCAAGGTCGAAACCTTCCAGAAACAGATAGCCGGTCCAGAGCACGGCGATGAGGATAAACCAGAGAGTAGGAAGCCAATCCATTGCTATCGCCTGTCTAATATGCGAAGGCGAGTACGTCGCCCTCGTCGTCGCTAGGGTCCTTGTCCGAAGGCTGCTCGTTATCCAGCAGTTCGGGCATGGCCGATCCGGTGCCTCCCCGGATGTATCGGGTGAGCAGCACCAGTTCCACCACCAGCAACACCCCATAAACCAAGGTCAGCGTGATCAATGAGAAGAGCATTTCTCCGGCGCTCACGGTGGGAGAAACCGAGGCGGCGGTGTACATGAACACTTGGTCCACTCCGCCCATCTGAGGGTTCGGCGCCACGGTGAATGGCTGTCTGCCCATTTCGGTGAAGATCCAGCCTGCCGAGTTCGCGCCGAAGGGCGCTGCAATGCTGAGCAGAGCTAGCCGTGAAAGCCATTTGCTGTAGGGCACCGTCCCCTTGCGGGTGAGCCACAGCGCTAGGGCTGCAGCGACCGCCGAAAGCCCGCCGAGGGTAATCATCAGCCGGAATCCCCAGTACGTTACTTCCATCACCGGAAGGTAGCTGATCTCTTCGCCTGCGTACTGCCCGAAGGCCGGGTCATCTGGGTAGTGGCTTCCGTACTTTTCCTGATATTCGGGTATCAGCGTGTTCACGCCCTTGACGGGAGTCTCAAAATCGCCGTTGGCGAGGTAGGACAAAAGCCCCGGCAGTTCGAAGACCGCAACGACGTCGTCACAAGTGGTCGCCCCTTCGGTGCTCACGTTACCGAGGGTGAGCACCGAAAAGCCGGTTCCGTCATGGCATGCTGCTTCGGCGGCTGCCATCTTCATGGGCTGCTGCTCGAACATGAGCTTTGCTTGTTCATGGCCGGACAGCGCGACCCCGGCGAAGGAGACCACGGCGATCACTGCGCCGATGCGCAATGAAGTGATCCAGACTTTGTGATCCTTTCGATCTCGCACCCGGCCCTTAGCCGGGTCCTCACCGACGACGACTCGTCCATTGGCATCAACGCTGTCGATGCCTTCCTTGCGGCGGCGGTAGAGGTGGAACCAGGAGATTCCCAGCAGGAAGCCCCCGGCGACCGCGAATGCACCAAAAATTGTGTGCGGGAAGGTCACCAGTGCGGTGTTGTTGGTGAATACCGCCCAGGCATCGGTCATCACCGCGCGCCCGTCGATGAGCTCTGTGCCTACCGGATGCTGCATCCAGGAGTTGGCAACCAGAATGAAGTAGGCCGAAAGGATCGCCGCCAGTGAGGCGCACCAGATTGTGGCTAGGTGGATCCGCGGAGGTAGTTTCTTCCATCCAAAGATCCACAATCCGAGGAAGGTCGACTCGACGAAGAAGGCGAGCAAGGCCTCCATGGCCAGGGGTGCGCCGAAGACATCGCCCACGTATCGGCTGTATTCGCTCCACGCCATTCCAAATTGGAACTCCTGGACGATGCCCGTAGCTACCCCCATGATGAAGTTAATGAGGAAGAGCTTGCCCCAGAACTTCGTCATGCGCAACCAGTGTTCGTTGCCGGTTCGGTGCCAAACCGTCTGCATCACGGCAACGGTCAGCCCGAGGCCAATGGTAAGCGGCACCATCAGGAAGTGGTACACGGTGGTAATACCGAATTGCCACCGGGCAATCTCTAATACATCCATGGATTCCTCAACTGTCACGAGAAGTCGATACTTCATTTTCTACATGTCGTAGAAAATGACCGTATTGCCAGAATAGACCAATTTCGACAGCCCGTAGAACTCGCGGCCCGTCGGAAGCGCAACAGTTTCCCGGGGATGCAAAAACCAAGATTCCTAGCATTGACACAGATTGAACTTTCTGAAACAAAAAACCCCAAGTCAACTCGAAGCAGCGCCACCACTTGACCGGCCCAAGGTGGTTATCCGCAAACCCAGTCATCACTCGATATTTTTACGCCACGTAGAAATATCGGAGAAACGCCTATATAATGAAGTTTCCAAGCAGAATGCTTTCCCCCACTATGGAGGTTGGCAGCACTGCATCAGCACTAAAGCAAGTGAGGTAAGACCTGGTGGCCAGCCTTGGCGATCTGGAACGCTCCGTCATGGACCTGCTGTGGGATTCTGCAGAACCGCTTACCGCTAACGATCTTCGTGATGCCCTAGCGGCACTCGGTACTGATGCAAAAGAACTCGCAGTTACCACGGTACTAACCGTGTTGGCACGACTGGAGAAGAAGGGACTTGTGGCGCGGGAACGCTCCACTCGTCCACATCGTTACACCGCGTCCTCGTCTCGAGAGGACCATACTGTTGGACTGCTAAACGACGCTTTGGGCACCGCTCAAGATCGCGAAGCCGTCCTCGCCCGATTTATCGGAGGAATCTCGGCTGATGAAGCAGTCTCCCTGCGTGCTATCTTGGATTCTGTAAAGACTGTCTGAGTAACATGAACTTCGGGGACTGAGTGCTTCTCACCTCATATTTCCTAGCGGCGTTGGCTATCGTCTTGGCGTGGCCGACGCCGTTGGCATTGTCTAAAGCAAAATGGACCGCGCGTGCCCCGGTGGCGGCGGTATTGCTCTGGCAAGCGATCGCTCTGGGCGGTGGCCTGTCCATGATTGGCTCAATGCTTGTCTGGGGGCTGACCCCGCTCGGCAACGACCTCATCTCCGCGCTGCATGCAGGTTGGCTTCTGGTCACCGGCGATACCAGCGTTCAGTACCCCGGCGTCGTTCACCTATTTGCGCTCAGTACGGCGTTGCTCTTCGCTTTTCATCTGGTGCTCACCCTGGTGAGAGCTTCGTGGCGCACCACCCTGCAAAGAGCCCGGCACCGCCAGCTCTTGCGATTGTTGAGCAACCCCTCGCAGACCCGGCCCAATACGCTCGTGCTCGATCATGACCTTCCGGTGGCCTATTGCGTTCCGGGCTTCAACGGATCGGTCACGGTGCTGTCAAAGGGCCTGCTGACCCAGCTCTCGGCCGAGGAACAACGCGCCGTCATCTCGCACGAGAATTCACATCTCGACCAGCGACACGATCTGCTGATTCTTGCCTTTACCGCCTGGAACGAAGCATTACCCTGGCTGCCTACCTCGCGTTTGGCACTGGATGCGGTGCGGCAACTAATCGAGATGCTCGCCGATGACAAAGCACTCGAGGTAGTGGACCGACCGGTTCTGCTTCGCGCCATAGTGAGCGTGGCTTCCTCTATTGCCTCGGTTGGGGCACCCAAGAATGCCTCAAGCGCCGCCACCGGCGAAGTCGTAGGGATGCCCGGAGGTGAAGTTTCCTCGCGGCGGCTGCAACGCCTGTTGTCACCGGTAGCGCCGCTGAATCGATTGCAGAATTTTGTGGTTCTTTCCTGCACGGTGCTGCTCTTGGTATGCCCCACGGTCTTGCTCATCGCCCCGCGTTTGCTGTCCTGGTAACTAGCCAACGCAGGCGGGCGCATGACAGCGCTCAAGCTACGACAAAGCCCTCCCGGGCTTGCGATTAGGCAGGTATCCCGGGAGGGCCATCTCGTGCATAAATATCAAGGCCGACTACATGTCGATGCGGTCCCGTTCAAGGTTCTCGGCGCCGGCAATGATGAAGTTCTTGCGCGGAGCGACGTCCGAGCCCATCAGCAAGTCGAAGACTTCCTCGGCCGCCTGAGCGTGTTCAATGCCCACGCGCCGAAGCATCCGATGCTGCGGATCCATGGTCGTCTCGGCCAACTGGTCAGCGTCCATCTCGCCAAGTCCCTTGTACCGTTGGATCGGTTCCTTATAGCGTTTACCTTCGGCTTCAATCTTGGCCAGCAGGGCAGACATCTCGGCCTCGGAATAAGTGTAAATTACCTCGTTCGCCTTCGACCCCGGGTTGATCACCTCAATACGATGCAATGGCGGAACTGCTGCATAGACGCGGCCGTGCTCGATCATGGGCCGCATGTACCGATAGAACAGCGTCAACAGCAGCGTTCGAATATGCGCCCCATCAACGTCGGCATCCGTCATCAAGATGATCTTGCCGTATCTGGCCTGCTCGATATCGAAGCTTCGCCCCGATCCGGCGCCAATCACCTGAATCATGGCAGCACATTCCACGTTCGAGAGCATGTCCGAAATGGAGGCCTTCTGCACGTTGAGGATCTTGCCTCGAATTGGCAGTAGCGCCTGGAACTCGCTGGAACGCGCCACACGCGCAGTACCCAATGCGCTGTCACCCTCGACGATGAAGAGTTCAGAACGCCCGACTTCTTTGCTCCGGCAATCAAGCAGCTTGGTTGGAAGCGAGGAAGACTCGAGCGCGGTTTTGCGACGCTGAGTTTCCTTATGCATCCGAGCCGAAACCCTGGACTTCATTTCATTGACGACTTTTTCAAGAAGCGTCGACGCTTCGGCCTTTTCATTGCGCTTGGTGGATGCCAGGCGCTCGTTCAGCGCCTTTTCGACAACCTTCGTGACAATCTGCCGGACCTGCGAAGTACCAAGAATTTCCTTGGTCTGTCCTTCGAATTGGGGCTCGGCAAGGCGCACCGTGAGCACTGCGGTCAGCCCGGCCATCAGATCGTCTTTCTCAATTTTGTCTTTTTGACCAAATTTGAGTTTGCGAGCATTGGCGTCGACATTCTTGCGGAAAGACTTCAGCAGTGCCTGCTCGAAGCCGGAAATATGCGTTCCGCCCTTAGGCGTGGCAATGATATTCACGAAGCTTTGGATGGTGGTGTCATATCCAATCCCCCAACGCAACGCGACGTCGACCTCGCACACGCGCTGAACGTCTTCGATATGGCTCCGCCCGTTCTCGTCGATTACCGGAACCTTCTCGTGGAATGAACCACTGCCATGGACGCGCCACACGTCGGTGACCGACGAATCGCTGCTCAGGTACTCGACGAACTCGCTAATGCCGCCGTCGTGCTGGAAGACCTCCTCATAGGGTCCTTCGGCTCCCGCGGTTCCGGCCAGCGCACGTTCGTCGCGCAAGGTGATCCGCAGTCCAGGAACTAGGAAAGAGGTCTGGCGGGCGCGATTCTGGAGTTCTTCATATGAGAATTTTGCGTCCGACGTGAAGATATGGTCATCTGCCCAGTAACGGATACGGGTACCGGTCACCCCGCGCTTTGCTTTGCCGATGATTTCCGGAACGGTTGCTTTTTCATGAGCGGCGAAGGGGGCATCGGCTTTGGGCCGGCCACGATCAGCGAATTTGCCTGGCTCACCACGGCGGAACTGCATCGAATAGGTTTTGCCGCCGCGATCAACTTCGACGTCTAGTCGAGCAGAAAGAGCGTTGACCACCGAAGCGCCTACCCCGTGCAAGCCGCCGGAAGCCCCATAGGAGCCGCCGCCGAATTTACCGCCGGCATGTAGTTTGGTGAAGACGACTTCCATGCCGCTCAGACCGGTCTTCGGCTCGATGTCAACGGGAATGCCACGCCCATCATCATGCACCTCGACCGAACCATCGGCATGCAAGATGACATTGATGGATTGCCCGAAACCGCCTAGCGCCTCGTCGACGGAGTTATCAATGATCTCCCACAGGCAGTGCATCAAGCCACGAGAATCGGTTGACCCGATGTACATGCCAGGTCGCTTGCGTACCGCTTCGAGCCCCTCAAGAACGGAGAGATGACGTGCATTGTAATTATCGGCTGAGGCCACGGGGCTGCAATCTCCTACTGACGCGGGAAAAGAATGAACTAGATATCATTCTACTCGTTTATGTGTTCGAACTTGGTGCTATCGCCCGGACGGTAATTCTCCCGAGTCGTCATCGAAAGTTCTCCACAAACGCTACGCGGTGAGCGAAAGCACCTCGATTTGGGGATAAAGTCAAGGCCAAAGCTGGTTGTATAGATTGAACATCGATTTAAGGAGGCTGGCAATGACTACTACTACCACTAGTCGTGAACTAAATGCCCTCGACCGGTGCGACCGATGCGGCGCACAGGCTTATGTACGGGCTGTGCTGGCTTCGAACAGCGGAGAATTACTCTTCTGTGCCCACCACGCACGCTCCGTGGAACCCAAGCTGCGCCCAATCACTTCGGTCTGGCAGGACGAGTCGGCACGACTTTACGAAAAGCCAAAGGTCGACATCAACGACTAAACAACTAGGACCTAGGTCCTATTCAACAGAAGGGTGATCCAGCCGATGCTGGATCGCCCTTCTTGTTTTAAGCGCTTCCTCCCCGCGCTACAGCTTAAAAAGAAATGCGGTCGCAGTATCCTCCATTGGGATATTGCGACCGCATGACGTCAAAATTTAGTCTAGGTAGTCACGCAGAACCTGTGAACGCGATGGGTGGCGCAGCTTCGACATGGTCTTCGACTCGATCTGACGAATACGCTCACGGGTGACACCGTAAACCTTGCCGATTTCGTCTAAGGTCTTCGGCTGACCGTCGGTCAGGCCAAAGCGCATAGCTACAACGCCTGCTTCACGTTCGGACAGGGTGTCCAGAACCGAGTGCAGCTGTTCCTGCAACAAGGTGAAGGAAACCGCATCGGCCGGAACGACCGCTTCGGAGTCTTCGATCAAGTCACCGAATTCAGAGTCGCCATCTTCACCCAGCGGGGTGTGTAGCGAGATTGGTTCGCGACCGTATTTCTGAACTTCAACAACCTTTTCAGGGGTCATGTCCAGTTCCTTGGCCAACTCTTCTGGAGTCGGTTCGCGGCCCAGATCCTGAAGCATCTGTCGCTGTACACGCGCCAGCTTATTGATGACTTCAACCATGTGGACCGGGATACGAATGGTACGTGCCTGGTCGGCCATGGCGCGGGTAATGGCCTGGCGGATCCACCAGGTCGCGTAGGTGGAGAACTTGAATCCCTTGGTGTAGTCGAACTTCTCGACCGCACGGATCAGACCCAGGTTACCTTCCTGAATCAAGTCCAAGAAGAGCATCCCACGCCCGGTGTAGCGCTTTGCCAGCGAAACAACGAGACGAAGGTTCGCCTCAAGTAGGTGATTCTTTGCGATCTTGCCGTCGTGGATGATCTGCTCGTAGTCCCAGCGCAAGCGCTGATCGATTGAGCCGTCATCTTTGGAAAGCTTATCGGTAGCGAAAAGCCCTGCTTCGATACGCAGAGCCAAGTCGACTTCCTGCTCTGCGTTCAGCAGCGCGACCTTACCGATCTGCTTCAGGTAGTCCTTGACCGGGTCGGCGGTTGCACCTGCAACCATGACCTGCTGCTGCGGAGCATCATCATCGGCGGAAGACAAGGTGAATCCCTTGGATTCCTCTTCCGGCTTTGCCGAGCCGTCCTTGGCGCCAGCTGCGTCAGTGGCACCCGACTCAGCATCGTCTTCGGACTCTTCAGAACCCTGCTCGACGTCCGACTCCTCGGAAGTTGCAGTCTTCTTTGCGCGAGGCTTAGCCTTCGCACGGGTAGCGCGCTTTTTCGCGACAGGAGTTTCTGCCGTTTCCTCGGCCTCTGCGGCCTCAGCCTCAGTAACCTTACGATTAGCGTTCGTCTCAGAAGATGACACGAATAACCTTTCTAACGATGCGTTCCGGATGCACCTGCCGGTAACACCACTATGACCCTGTCAAGTCCGAATGCGCTGTATCAGTGACTCAACGCGACGGCGGGTACATTGATAACAACGCACCAACCACGTCTAATGTTCCCAAAAACTACGTTTCTGGAACCTAGACAACTCGAACCTAACCGGGTCTGTTTTTTCATTATCCACTAATTCGCCCACAGACACCACTTGACCCGGTCACCCGCGCGTCCGCTAACCCAGCTGGGCACGCCAGGCACGTAGTTCGTCCGTCGCCCATTCGGGCATCGATCCGCGATTCATCAGCTCTCGAAGGAGCTGGGCTAGCCGGTAGTCTCCCTGCTCGCTTAGGACTCGATCGAGCAAAGCGATGGCCATGGTGCCTCGCCCGCGAGCCCATTCGATCCAAGCCAGGATACACATCAAGGCGTGACGTTCACCGTCAATCGCAACACCGAGCAGATCGCGAGAAACCAACCATAGCCGTTCCAATCGTTTCCAGTCCGGGCTCTGCCACCCTCGTCCCAAGAGAAAATCTGCCAAGGGTTTAACCTGCTCGCCCTCATTGCCAACGCACAATTGTTTGGACATTTCTATGGTTTGCGCCGCACCGACACCAGCAAGAAAAGGTAGTAGATCACGCACGAGACGAATTCTCAGGCCGGCCAGCATGCGTGCGCTGCTCAGCGAACTCGAATGAATGCGTTCTAGTGCTTCTTCATCGCTCAGGTTCAATACTTCTGCCCAATCGTCGAGGCTGTCCACCAGGTCATCGCCAAATGCGCCGGTGAGCTCTTGGACTTCTGCCGCGTTAGCCCACGTTGCTATTCCGGTTCCGTCCCAAGGGTGGTCCAACGGAGCAGAACCGGCAAGGACCAGCGACAGGTTGGTTTCTCCCAGCGCGATGTCTGGCCGCGGGAAAGCTACACCGACGTCGCCGTCGTCGTAGTCCCAGACTTTTTCGCGGCAAAGGCACCAGGCTTGTCGCAGTTGAATGCCCTGCGGGTCAAAGGCTTCTTCGAGTTCGCAGATCATTTGCTGATAGGGAATCTCCTCTGCGATTTTGATGTCTCCCGGTGCGTATACCACTGCGACAACACTGCGCACCTGCGGAAGTCGTCGAAGCAAGCTGAGCACCTGCGCGACCCACGGCTGGCGGTCAACTTCATGAATTTCGCTGGGCAGGTCAACACGAAGCGTCGCTTCGAGGCGTTGGCCGACGATCAGTAGGAGCACCATCGACTTTTGCGGGTGAAAGCCAAGGGCATGAGGAATATAGGCGAGTACGTCATCGCAATCAGACAACGAGAGGGGCTGCCGTTCGGGTGTAGTAGTCATAACCCCACGATGCGTCCCAACAACCATTCCGGCCTGCAGTTCAGCGCGCGCTGTGGAGAAGTGTACCTACAGGATGTTGGCCGGCTGCCGTCTGGCCTTGCGCCGTTCGATCAGCATGAACGTCACCCCGATCGCCGCCATGACAAATTGCACCGACAACGCAATGCGGAAGGCCGGCAAATTGTAGAGCTCGCCCACCGACCCATTGGCCACATAAAGCCAGTCCATCACGACGCCGACCAGGTAGATGGTGACGAACCCGCCGAAGAACCCACCGGTATTGACCAGCCCAATGGCGGTACCCATGATGTTTGGTGGGTTGAAGGTCCGGGCAAAGTCGAACGCTATAACCGATGAAGGGCCACCAGCCGCCACCGCAACGAGCAAAATGATCAGCACCCATAACGGCGCTGCACCAGGCCAGAACAACACCACCGCCCACATGAACACCATGGCTCCAATAACGCCCAGGGCAAAGTTCGAGCGCTTTTGCGGATATCTGGCCGTCAATGCTCCGAGCAGTGGCCCGTATAAGACCGCAACCGCCACGAAAATCGACATCAACCCGGATGCGAAACCACCCTCGAGCCCCTGACCTTGAACTAGGAATGGGTACCCCCAGGTCAGCAAGAAGACATTGAGCATAAAGGAGGTGGTGAAGTGTGTCCAGAACCCAAGCCGGGTTCCGGGTTGCTTCCACGCGGTGGTTAATCGATCACGGGTACGCATCGGTGCGCTCTCGCTCAGATGCGCCCAGCCCGGACCATTGCGAATCAGCGATATCGCGATTAGCAAGCTTGCTAAAGCCAGACCGGACATAATTGAAAATGCCGGCGTCCATCCAAACTGCACCAAGATCAGATGAAAAGGAAAGAGGCTGACCAGTTGTCCGGCCTGCCCAAAGGTTCCTACCAGTTGTGTTAGTACGGGAATGCGCGAGCCGGAGAACCACAACGGCAGCAGCTTGAGTACCGAGACGAACACCATCGCGTCGCCCGACCCGACCAGGATTCTTCCGCCTAGCCCCATTGGAACGCTCGTTGAAATAGCCAAGAACGCTTGACCCATAGCCATCAACACCGAACCGGTGATGATCATGATGCGCGGTCCAACCTTGTCCAGCAGCAGTCCTACCGGAACCTGAGCGCCAGCGTAGACAACAAGCTGAACCACCGAAAATGACGCCAGGATTTGAGCGGTGGCGTCAAATCTTTCGGTGGCCTGAAGCCCTGCAACACCAAAACTTGTTCGTTGGGACACGGCCGCCATATAGGTAAATATTCCGGCACAAACCACCAACCAAGATCGCGCCGAGTTTAGGTGAGATTGAATCACTGGTCAGGGTCACCCGATGCGGAGTCCGCTCCCCCGGACTTTCCGTTGGCGTTCAACCAGTCGGCGCTGTCCTCGATTGTGGCCAGGAAGTCTTCAACACTTGCCCCCAGCTCCTCGGCATTTGGCATTTTTTCGTCTTCGTCCAACAGCAGCGAACGGCGCTCGTGGTCTTGCGCGTGCTCGTCAAAGCGCTTTTCAAAACCGAGCACCATTTGCTTGACTTCGTTGCTGCCTTCGATCTGTTCGGCAAGCTGAGATTCGATCAACCGGGCCGCTTCGCGCAACTTCTCCGTGGGAAGTGCCAGCTTCAGCGCGGCACCCACATGCTCCAAGGCAGCCACGGCAACCGCCGGATATTCGGATTCGGCCAGGTAGTGCGGGGTGTGCAACGAATAGCCTACGACGTCGCGGCCCGCGTCATTCAGGCGGATCTCCAAGAGCGCCATCAGCCCCGATGGGGTTTCGGCAGTAGGGGCCCACGTGGAGATATTTTCGGTGAGATCCTTGCGGTTTCCGTGTGCTGTCACTCCCACTGGGCGGGTGTGTGGCACAGGCATAGGCAGCGACACGGTGCCGGTCACCAATTGCACGTTGAACGCGTCGATAAAGTTGAGCAACTCGGCGATGGTGCGTTCCCAACGCAGATCTGGTTCGACTCCGGTGAGGAACCAGAACTTCCGGTCCAATGCGTCGGTCATCAGGTAGATTTCGATGCGCGGCTCTTGATAGCCGGCGAAGTGGTCGCCGAGGAAAGACACCCGCGGGCGCTGGGCGCTGTAGACAACAAGCTCATCCGCGTCAAAACTGGCATAGAGTTCAGAATTCAAATTTCCGAAGAGCTCATTGCATACCAAGTCATGGGCATGGCCCGCGTCAGATACGCTACGCAACGAAACGTACATCCCTAGACCCTGCAGACTCGGATCGTCCAAGTTAGTGCTGACCAGAGTCATCAACGGATCCTTGGACATTCTCACCTCAATCGTTTTCGGTACCGCCAAACAGAGGCGATTACTTAAAGCTCAAGAACTTATCCTATCCGTTCAGCCTTTCGCTCGCTGTGAAGTATCGCACGCCGAGCTCAAACCTCGGCTAACATCGGGTGTAGGAAACACTCAGCTCACCGGCACCATCCACCGGTTATTCTCGCGGGCTGAACCGTCCTTAGACCCTACAAAGGCATAGAAGGAATGATTTTGTGATCAACTCCAGTGATCTCACGTTGACCGCCATTGGTGCAGACATCAAACGTAAAAACGCCGACGCCCTCATTTTGGGCGTGCTGAAAAACGGCGACAAGGTATCCATCGCCGCTTCACCCCTCGCGGCAGAAACCACCACCGCTCTGGAACAGTCGCTGGCCGCGCTGAACGTTGCCGGTTCTGCCGACGAAGCAACCGTGCTTCCAGCAATTGACGGCATCAAGGTCAAGACGATCATGTGCATCGGCTTGGGAGTGAAGGATCTCTCCGAGCTCAACGACGAGAAGTTGCGTCGCGCCGCCGGATCGGCAGCACGCCAGCTTTCCCACGCCAAGACCGCGATCTTCGCCTTGCCTGCCGACACGCTCGAGCAAGTTTCAGCAGTGGCCGAAGGCGTAGCCCTGGGCGCATACCGCTTCGAGAACTTCCGTTCGAAGAAGAACGACAAGCCAGTCCTTGGCGAGGCATTCATCGCCACCGCGGTCGCAACCTCCAAGGATCTGCCAGCCCTGCTCAAGCGCGCCGCGGTTATCGGCCGCGCCGTGCGTGGCACCCGAGATCTGATCAACACCCCGGCCAATATCTTGTACCCGGAAACCTTCGCCACCGCGGTGAAGGACTACTCCAAGTCACTGCCGTTGAAGGTCACCATCTTTGATGAGAAGCGCCTGACCAAGGAAGGCTTCGGCGGACTGATGGGCGTTGGTGGCGGCTCGGCCCGCCAGCCGCGCATGGTCAAGGTCGAGTATTCCCCGGCCAAGGCCGCCAAGCACCTGGCACTGGTGGGCAAGGGCATTACCTTTGACACCGGTGGCATCTCGATCAAACCAGCCGCGGGCATGCACGCGATGAAGTCCGATATGTCCGGCGCCGCGGCAGTTTTCCACACCATCGCCGCGGTATCGGAGCTTGGCCTCGACGTGAAGGTCACCGCGTGGCTGTGCCTGGCTGAGAACATGCCAGGCGGTGCTTCGACGCGTCCCGGAGACGTACTGACCATGCTCGGCGGGAAGACTGTCGAAGTGCTCAACACCGACGCCGAAGGGCGCCTGGTCATGGCCGACGGTTTGGTAGCGGCCAGCCAGGAGAATCCGGATGTAGTGATCGACATTGCCACGTTGACCGGTGCACAGATGCTCGCATTGGGCCTGCGCACCGCCGGTGTCATGGGCAACGAGCAGGTACGTAACGATTTGGTCGCAGCCTCGGATGCAGTGGGCGAGCTCGCCTGGGGTATGCCGCTTCCGGAAGAGCTCCGTCCAAGCATCGATTCCCAGGTCGCCGATCTGGCCAACATTGGAGAGCGCATGGGCGGGATGATGACCGCTGCGGTCTTCCTGGAAGAATTTGTGGGCGAAACCGACGGTCAGAAGATTCCTTGGGCGCACATCGACTTTGCTGGTCCGGCCTTCAACGAGGGTTCGCCATGGGGCTACACCCCTAAGAACGGCACCGGCTCGCAGGTCCGCACCTTGGTCGCCTACGCCGAGAAGATGTCTGGCACCCGCTAGAAATGCCTTTTTCGACACATCCCGGTGCGTGCGATGTCATAGCCCAATGCGCCGGGATGTGTGCCAAAATACGAGATATGGCCGACTTTTAGCCAGCTCAAGATGACTCTGGTGCTTTGGCGGTACTAAGGTAAGTTTTGAAACATCACCGGTGAATTAATTGGCTCGCGCCCCGTGCGAGAGTTAGTCCAGTTCACCACCCGATCTCCAGGTCGGCCATGGCCGACCTCACTTAGCTATTACGAGGGAGCGTTCACGTGGCCGATTCGGCAGCAACGCAAGAATTTGATGTCCTCATCCTCGGCGGTGGTTCCGCTGGATACTCGGTCGCTTTACGCGCCATCCAGTTGGGCTTCACCGTTGGATTGATCGAGAAGGAAAAGGTCGGCGGCACCTGCTTGCACACCGGCTGTATCCCAACCAAGGCGTACCTGCACGCAGCAGAGCTCGCCGAAAACGCTCGCGAAGGTGCCAAGTACGGCATCAACTCCTCCCTCGAGTCAATTGACCTGGGCGGAGTACGCAAGTACAAGGACGGCATCGTCGCCGGCAAGCACAAGGGTCTTCAGGGTCTACTGAAGATGAAGAAAGTCAACGTTATCGAAGGTAGCGGACGACTGGTCTCCAAGGACACTATCGAGGTTGATGGCGTTCCGTACAAGGGCAAGAACATCGTTCTCGCGACCGGTTCGACCTCCAAGACCTTCGGTCTGGAAATCGGTGGACGCGTGCTGACCAGCACCGAAGCGCTGAACATGGTTGACATGCCAAAGAGCGCCATTGTGCTTGGTGGCGGTGTTATCGGTGTTGAGTTCGCCTCCGTCTGGAAGTCCTTCGGCGTCGACGTGACCATTGTTGAGGGCCTACCTTCACTGGTTCCAAACGAAGACCCAGCAATCATCAAGAACCTCGAGCGCTCCTTCAAGAAGCGCGGCATCAAGTTCAACACCGGTGTCTTCTTCGAGAAGGTCGAGCAGGATGCCGACGGCGTCAAGGTCTCCCTAGCCGACGGCAAGACCCTCGAAGCCGAGATTGTCCTCGTGGCCGTCGGCCGTGGCCCGGTCACCGAGAACATGGGCTTCGAAGAGCAGGGCATCACCCTCGATCGCGGTTTCGTGATCCCTAATGAGCGCCTGCACACCGGCGTGGGCAACATCTACGCCATCGGCGATATGGTCCCTGGCGTTCAGTTGGCACACCGCGGTTACCAGCACGGCATCTTTGTCGCCGAAGAAATCGCTGGCCAGAACCCAACCATCGTCGAAGACATCAACATTCCAAAGGTAACTTTCTGCGAGCCAGAAATCGCCTCGGTCGGCTACTCCGAGCCTGCCGCAAAGGAGAAGTTCGGCGAGGACCAGATCGAAACCACCGAGTACAACTTGGCTGGCAACGGCAAGTCCTCGATCTTGGGCACCTCCGGCCTGATCAAGATGGTCCGCGTCAAGAACGGCCCAATCGTGGGCGTTCACGGCATCGGCGGCCGTATCGGCGAGCAGATCGGTGAAGCACAGCTGATCGTGAACTGGGAAGCCTACCCGGAGGATGTTGCACAGCTCATCCATGCACACCCAACGCAGAACGAGTCGCTGGGCGAAGCCGCAATGGCTTTGGCCGGCAAGCCACTTCACGGCTAATTACGCTGTTGGTCACCGGGTAGTGCGTTCACACACACCCTACCCGGTGCACTAAGCTCGGAGGCAACGCCTCCATTCATCGGTTTTGGGTGTTCAACCGTTTAAATTGCGCACCCAAACCACACTTCAAGCTTTATTTAAGAGGAGATACGGGAAGATGTCTGAGACCGTAAACCTGCCCGCACTGGGTGAAAGCGTTACCGAGGGTACGGTAACCCGTTGGCTGAAACAGGTCGGCGACCGCGTTGAGGTTGATGAGCCGTTGGTGGAAGTTTCCACCGACAAGGTCGATACCGAGGTTCCATCACCTGTCGCTGGTGTTATCGAAGAAATTTTCGTCGCCGAAGATGAGGAAGCCGAAGTAGGCGCTCCTCTGGTTCGTATCGGTGATGGCTCAGGTTCCGACGCCGCGGCGCCGGAGGCTCCTGCAGCTGAAGAGGCTCCGGCCGCCGAAGAGGCGCCTGCGGCCAAGGAGGAAGCTCCTGCTGCTCCAGCAGCCGACGAAGCCCCTGCAGCAGCACCTGCTGCAGCAGACTCCGCTTCGGGCACCGAGGTCACCCTCCCAGCTCTGGGCGAATCGGTCACCGAAGGTACCGTTACCCGCTGGTTGAAGGAAGTTGGCGAAGAGGTCGCTGTAGACGAGCCACTGCTCGAGGTCTCCACCGACAAGGTAGACACCGAAGTTCCTTCGCCAGTTGCCGGCACCCTGCTGGAAATCCGTGTTGCCGAAGACGACACCGCCGAAGTTGGTGCCGTTCTCGCAGTGATCGGTGCTGCGGGCGCTGCTCCGGCCGCCAAGGAAGAAGCACCTGCCGCTCCAGCACCAGCTGCGAAGGAAGAAGCTCCAGCCGCTCCAGCACCAGCTGCGAAGGAAGAAGCTCCAGCCGCTCCAGCACCGGCCGCGAAGGAAGAAGCACCAGCCGCTGCTCCTGCTCCTGCTGCCGCCGAAAACAACAGCGACGCTGGCTACGTCACCCCACTGGTGCGTCGTTTGGCCAACCAGCACGAAATCGACATCGCTTCCGTCAAGGGCACCGGCGTTGGTGGACGTATTCGCAAGCAAGACGTCCTTGACGCAGTAGCTGCCAAGGAAGCCGCCGCCGCACCGGCTGCTGCGCCTGCCGCTCCTGCGGCCGCTAAGCCGGCCGCCCCGGTTGTCGAGGCATCCTCGTTGCGCGGTACCTCCGAGAAGGCTCCACGTATCCGTCAGGTAATCGCCCGTCGTATGCGTGAGTCCCTTGAGGTCTCCACCCAGCTGACTCAGGTTCACGAGATTGACATGACCCGCGTGGTCAAGCTGCGCGCTTCTGCCAAGAACAATTTCAAGGCAGTCAATGGCGTCAACCTGACCTACCTGCCATTCATCGCCAAGGCAGTTGCCGAAGCCTTGAAGGCTCACCCGAAGCTGAACGCCGAGTACAACGAAGAGACTCAGCAGATCACCTACCACAATGCCGAGCATCTGGCGTTTGCGGTAGACACCGACAAGGGCCTGCTGGTTCCTGTTGTGTCGAACGCTGGCGATCTGAATCTGGCTGGCATGGCTTCGCGGATTGCTGACGTCGCAGAGCGCACCCGCACCAACAAGATTGGTCCGGATGAGCTTTCCGGTGGAACTTTCTCGATCACCAACATCGGCTCGGTCGGAGCACTGTTCGATACCCCGATCATCAACCAGCCGCAGGTAGCAATCCTGGGTACCGGTGCGATCGTGAAGCGCCCAATGGTCATCACCGATGCCGATGGTAACGATTCGATCGCCATCCGTCACATGATGTACCTCTGCCTGACCTACGATCACCGTCTGGTTGACGGCGCCGATGCAGGTCGATTCCTGCAGACTCTCAAGGCCCGCCTTGAGGGTGGCGCTTTCGAAGGCGACCTGGGTCTGTAAAGTCGTCGATCGACTTTCGCAAGCTAGGTAAACGATCGCCCCTTCCGTTCATCCGGGAGGGGCGATCGTCGTTTCTACAATTCGTCGAAAATCAATTAGGCTTGAGTTATGGACTTCCTAACTCTTATCCTTGTTTTCTTGCATATTCTCGGTGCGGCAGCGATCTTCGGTGGCTGGCTGGCAAACTTCAAGACCCCTACCGTGAATGTTTGGCAGTGGTATGGCGCGATTGCTCAGCTAATTACCGGTTTGGCTCTCGTTGGCATGGCCGAAGCAGGTGATGGCGACGTGAATCACATGAAGATTGGCGTCAAGGTTGTCATCGCCATCGCCATTCTCGTAGCGGCATTCATCGGTCGCAAGAAGGTCAAGGCCGGCGAAGAGGTTTCGACCGGGATTGCGCACGCAACCGGCGGCCTGGCATTGATCAATATCGCGATCGCGACTCTCTGGGTCTAAGCTACGAGGCAGTCTTGTAGCTCCAGGCAAAGGCGAGGCACCCCGAAGGCAATTCGGGCTGCCTCGCCTTTGTCATGCCTCGCGGCTGAGCACCTTTCCAATTTTCCAGTTCCCCTCAATCAGCTTCAGTTCCACTTCGATACGTTCCCGCGTGCCACGGGCCACCTGATGGACCACACGGTTCGCTGAATCCACATAGTCGTAGGCTTCCTGAGTGGATGTCGCACGTAGTATCACGGTGTCTGGTTGCGCACGGGCAGTCACCGAGATATCTTCCAAGCGGGTAGCTAATCCATTGATTCCCAGCTTCAGTGAGTCCAAGCGTTCAAGCGTTTGCTGGTCCCTTTGGAATTGCTCGGAGGCGGGCGGATAAATCGCTGACAATGCTTTGAGGTCCTCGGACTCTAAGGCCGCATCCCGTTCGCGTGAAAGCTTGATGAAACTGGCTATCACCGTCTCAGCGGAGAACGCGCAGGCAGGAACCACGGCGCCGTCCAGGATCCGGCATGGTTCACGACGCTCCTGTGTTTGCGACAGGGTCCCCGACTCCGATTGCCCGCGCTCCCCCACTAGATTTACACCGAGGAAGCTCACGCCCACGAGCGCTACCCCTCCAGCGACAGCCAGATAGACCTTGGCGCGCCCTGGGGTTCGGCGTAATTCATGCATACGCCATTCGGGTGCGGCATAGTCTTTTTGACCCTTCTCAGCCTGGGGTCTTCTTGACCGCCTGCGCCGACGCCTACCGCGCACCTCGCTAGGGTGAACTGTGGCCATGAGATGAGTCGACTCCACCGGCGTGCACTGTTCCCAAGTGATGGCTTCAGCCTGCGCCGCAGCGAAGAGCGTCCTGGCGAATTGCTCCGCTGTCGGCCTCTGCACCGGATCTTGGTGCAGAGAATCAAGCAGGAGCTCATGGACCAGCGTGGGCACCGACGGGAAGATGACCGTGACAGGTGGACGCATATTCGGTTCTGGAGGAGCGGTTCCTTCAAGCAGGAACCAGAGGCACGCACCTAAGGAGTAAACGTCCTGCTCGCCGAGGCGTCCCTCAGGTTCGCGAGCGGAAACCTCAGGCGCCATAAACCCGGGAGTACCCGACCCGGGTGTCTGATCGATACCGGTTCGACTTTCTTGGAAATCGCCTAATTTCGGCATTCCATCGGCTGTCAACAACACATTGCCAGCCGAGACGTCGCCGTGGACTTGCCCAGTGGAGTGCAAGGCTGCCAGGGTTTGGGCTACCGGTGCCAAGGCCGTGACGCACTCTCCGAGAGAAAATGGTGCTCGTTCTTCGAGAAGTTGAGCCAAGCTTCCGCCGGGACAGTACTCCATCAGAATCCCCTCGCCCAACTGTGTCGAAAGGGTGCCGTAAAAATCTATGACATATTTCCTTGCGGATTCGACCTGCTTCTGACGCAGCGAACAGATACTTTCGGCGTTCGAAGAAAGTTTCAACACCATGTAACTCTGATCCGAGTCACGACGCATTAACCAAACTTTGCACGGTGACTTGGCCTTTAACGGACGAACCGTCACATATCCGGGGCAAGTTGGCCAGGCCAACAGATTGTTTGAATCATTCATGTTCCAGTTCTAACGCAAAGTACAGATTCTCGCCCCGGTTATCCACAGCTCAGCGCTTCTCAGCCAATTAGCGGGGCCTGTTGCAAAAGGCGTATGGTAACCACTATGGCGATCGAATTCGAACGAGTCGGACTCGGCACGGAGCTAATTCCATATATGCAAGCATGGGATTACCAGCAAAAATTGCACGATGCTGTAGCGGCCGATGAACAGACCCCGCGAGTCCTGTTTCTTGAACATGAGGCGGTCTATACCGCCGGCAAAAGGACCGAACCTGAAGACTTACCCCTAGATGGCACCCCCGTTGTTGATGTTGACCGTGGCGGGAAACTGACCTGGCATGGCCCCGGACAGCTCATCGGCTACCCGATCGTGAAGCTGAAGAAAATCAGTGCGATACGTTTGTACGTGGAGACCCTCGAAGAAGCGTTGATTAACGTTATAGATGAAATGGGCATCCCCACCGTTCAGGTCAAGGGGCGTTCAGGCGTTTGGGTCCCAGGCAAGGACGGCGAAGAAGACCGAAAGATAGCCGCCATTGGCATCCGCATCACCCGTGGAGTCACCATGCACGGTTTTGCGCTCAATTGCTCAAACGACCTGACCGCTTACGGCCAGATCATTCCCTGCGGAATTACCGATGCCGGCGTAACCACGATCTCCGAAGAACTAGGCCAGACGGTCTCCCCCAACGATGTCGTTGAGCGGGTGCAAGAGGAACTTGAACGTCTCCTCTCGCCACAAGTCGTCTAAGCAAAATATTACTAACGTAGAAGGACCCTCTAATGAGCATTGAACCTGAAGGCCGTCGACTGCTGCGCGTCGAAAAGCGCAACGCCCAGACGCCAGTTGAGCGTAAGCCCGAGTGGATCCGCGCCGAACTCAAGATCGGTCCCGAATATGTGGGCCTGAAAAATTTGGTGCAGTCCGAAGGCCTCCACACAGTATGTGAAGAAGCTGGCTGCCCCAATATTTTCGAGTGCTGGGAAGACCGCGAGGCATCGTTCCTTATCGGCGGTTCCGAATGCACCCGTCGTTGCGACTTCTGCCAGATTGACACCGGAAAGCCTGCTGCACTAGATCGTTCAGAGCCATTCAAGGTGGCCATGAGCGTGAAGAAGATGGATCTGCGTTACGCAACCGTCACCGGCGTGGCCCGCGATGATCTCGAAGATGAAGGTGTCTGGCTGTACGCCGAGACGGTACGCCAGATCCACAAGATGAACCCGACCACCGGAGTCGAGCTGCTCATCCCCGATTTCTCCGGAAAACCGGATAACCTCGACGCCATTTGCGATTCGAAGCCTGAAGTCTACGCACACAATGTGGAAACCGTCCCGCGTATTTTTAAGCGCATCCGTCCGGCTTTCCGCTACGAACGCTCCATGGATGTCATCACCCACGGTCGGAACCGCGGTTTGATCACCAAGTCGAACCTGATTCTGGGCATGGGCGAAACGCGTGAGGAGATTTCCGAAGCAATGCGCGACCTGCATGAGGCAGGCTGCGATCTGCTGACGATCACCCAGTACCTACGCCCAACCGAACGTCACCTTCCGGTCGATCGCTGGGTCAAGCCACAGGAATTCTTGGAGCTGCAGCAAGAAGCCGAGGAACTCGGTTTTGCCGGCGTCATGTCCGGGCCATTGGTTCGTTCCTCATACCGCGCGGGACGACTCTGGGCTGGCGCCATGCGCAAGAAGGGTCGCGAGATCCCAGAATCCCTTTCCCACATCGAATCCTCGGGTACCACCCGTCAGGAAGCTGCTTCGCTGCTTAACCGCTGAGCCCAACGAGATGTTCAAGCGTTCGGATCCAATAGCCGTAAAACCCGGCTGTTGGGTCCGAATTCATGTTGTGCAGCGCACCGCGCGAACCCTCCGGATTCGCCCGGAATTCCTCCGAAGAAAAATAAGCCAGCCGGATCGCGTAGAATTGAAGCACTATGGCCAAAAACTCCGATAACGATGCGGCCGCGCAACAGAAGCGTGGTCTGTTTTCGCGTAAACCAAAAGCTGAAAAACAAAATAAAGAGCCCGGGCGCCTAAAGCAAATGGTGCAGGTCTTCCAGATGACCCGCCGCAACGATCCGATGGTCGTTTGGTGGATGGTCCTGGCCTTCCTTGGCGTCATTGCCGTTGGACTGGTCATTGGTATCTTGATCAACAACTGGATCACGTTGCTGATTATCGCGATCCCGCTTGGCTTGCTCGCCGCCCTGTTCATCATGTCCCGTCGAGCCGAGAAGGCCGCGTTCGCGCAGCTTGAAGGCCGTCCGGGTGCCGCTGGCGCGGCGATGAGCGTACTGCGTCGCGGCTGGATCTTGAAGGATGAGCCAGTGGCGTTCAACCGCCACCAGGATCTGGTGTTCCTGGCGGTTGGCCGTCCCGGCGTCGTGCTGGTCACCGAAGGGCCAAGCAGCCGCGTGCGTGATCTGGTGGCGTCCGAACGCAAGCGTATTGCTCGCGTTCTGCCGAATGTTCCGATCCACGTGATCAACGCCGGCCAGGACGAAGACCAGACCGATCTGGTAGAAGTCAGCAAGAAGATGAAGAAGCTTCCGAAGGCAATCACCAAGCTGGAGATCAGCGCGGTAGACAAGCGACTAACCACGCTCACCGCCAACCGCCTGCCGATTCCCAAGGGCATCGACCCAAACCGAGCACGCCCTAACCGCCGAGCTCGCTAATCAGGCACAAAGAAAACCGCACTAGTTCGCTAGTGCGGTTTTTTTATGCCTGGATTCTTGAACGCGGACTAGCGGATATTCACCAGTACGCTTTTTCCTGCCCGGTCGTGGAAGCCGCGCTGATCCGCGTCCGAGAACAGAACCGGAATCACCAAGCACAACAGCACCGATCGAATGACCCCCGTGAGCGGCTTGATAGCCGTGCCATCCATGGATTGGACTTGCAGCCCAAAGGTCCGATGCCCAATGCTGTGGCCGGTGAAGCCAACGGCAATCATCTGGCCGGCACAGAACAATGCGAGCGTGGCGAGGTCGTTCAAGTTGAACAGCCACCAGCTCAGCAACATGGATAGTCCCCAGTCCACGCATAACGCGCCGAGCCGACGCGGCAACCGGCCGATCGACCCAGGCCCTTTTTCCGGGCGTCCCAAGCGCTGGCCCGGCCATTCTTGCGAGTTTAATTGCGGGGGGCCTTCGAGCCACGAGCTAAAGTCTTTGCGTTCCACATAACTAGTGTATCTGGGCGATCTGTGTGAATCTCATCAGTTTGTTACGCATCACAAAGCCACTACTGACCCGGTACGACGCGCCCGTACTTGCGCTTTGTAACGTAGCCGAAACAATCGAGACACCATTCAGAAACGGTTTCTAGGTAGGATTACTTGGTAAGCAAGAGAACTGATCAGATCAATTCGTATGATCGTTCCGTTTACCAAACCAATAACTCAACAGGGAGTCACCTGCACATGTTTACCAGCCCAGAAGAAGTCTTGGCATATATTGCCGAAGAGGACATCAAATTCGTTGATATCCGCTTCACCGATCTACCAGGCGTCCAGCAGCACTTCAACGTTCCGGCGAAGTCCGTGGATGCAGACTTCTTCGTCAACGGCCAGCTCTTCGATGGTTCATCCATTCGTGGTTTCGCTGGCATCTCTGATTCCGACATGCAACTGATCCCCGACGTCACCACCGGCTTCGTCGATCCGTTCCGTATCGAAAAGACCTTGGCCTTCAACTTCTCGATCATCAACCCACGCACCGGTGAGCCTTACCACCGCGATCCGCGTGGCGTAGCCGAGCGCGCCGAGGCTTACCTGGAATCGACCGGCATCGCCGACACCGCATTCTTCGCACCAGAGGCCGAATTCTTCATCTTCGAAGACGTCCGCTACGAATCCACCCCACAGGGTGCCTTCTACAAGGTCGACTCGGACGAGGCGCCTTGGAACACCGGCCGCAAGGAAGAGGGCGGCAACCAGGGGTACAAGACCCCTTACAAGGGTGGCTACTTCCCAGTGTCGCCAACCGATAAGCAGGCCGACCTGCGCGATGCGATCTGCGTCGAGCTGGACAACGTTGGCCTCGAAGTTGAACGCAGCCACCACGAGGTTGGCGCAGCCGGTCAGGCTGAGATCAACTATAAGTTCAACACCATGGTCCACGCGGCCGACGAGCTGATGCTCTTCAAGTACGTCGTGAAGAACGTTGCCGATGCTTGGGGCAAGTCCGCCACCTTCATGCCAAAGCCGGTCTTCGGCGATAACGGCTCGGGCATGCACGTGCACCAGTCGCTGTGGGCCAACGGCGATCCGCTGTTCTACGACGAAAAGGGCTACGCCGGCTTGTCCGATACCGCTCGTTGGTACATCGGCGGCCTGCTGAAGCACGCTTCTGCCGTGTTGGCATTCACCAACCCGACGGTGAACTCCTATCGCCGTCTGGTCAAGGGCTACGAAGCACCGGTCAACATGGTTTACTCGCAGGGCAACCGCTCCGCAGGTATCCGTATTCCAATCACCGGATCGAACCCTAAGGCCAAGCGCATCGAGTTCCGTGCACCGGATGCTTCCTCGAACCCTTACCTCGCATTCGCGGCTCAGCTGATGGCCGGCCTGGACGGCATCAAGAACCGCATTGAGCCTTCGGACCCAATCGACAAGGACCTCTACGAGCTTCCTGCCGAGGAAGCCAAGGACATCCAGCGCGCTCCAGAAAGCCTAGAAGAGGCTCTGAAGGCGTTGGAGGCCGACTACGAGTTCCTGCTCGAAGGTGGGGTATTCACCGAGGACCTGATCCGCACCTGGGTTGAGTACAAGCGTGAAAACGAAATCAAGCCACTGAGCCTGCGTCCGAACCCATACGAGTTCGAGCTCTACTACGGTTGCTAATTCCGTAACGGCTCTACGGAACCGTTAAGAATTCAAAACCTGTCCCGCGGACCTCTTGGTCCACGGGACAGGTTTTTTTCGTCTCGTCATTGCCACAACGGATCAATAGCCGATATGGCTGATCCGGTCTAGCCTTGTGCTATGGATACTTCGAACTGGCTCCCCGTTAAACGTGCCGATGGGGAAACCGTAGGATACCTAGAACCACTTGTTGCGTCCTACGATCGAGTCTGCCCGAGATCGGTATTGGGCCACCCTGTGATGGATTCATGCGACTATTTCCAGGGCGAAGAGTTGTTGACCGAGCGTGGCATCGGCGAGCTCATGAACCATTGGATGCTCCGCAATGCCGCTTCGGATAGGCACGGGCCGCTGTCTATTCTCGAAGTTTCCCCAGCAGGTATCGTCGTGGCCGATGCGCTGCTGACCAAGGCGCTGATGCCTACCGAAAGAATTCACCTGGCATGGCCCGATGTTGATGCCGCTCTGGTTCCCTACCCGCTGGACTAGTAGCTCGTCTTGTCTTCTTTGTCGGCCCATTCGGCGAAGACCGATGCAGCATCGGCCGAGGGAACATGGGTGAAGGGGATCAGTCGTTGACCCATCGGTTTATCCAGTTCCGTGTAAATAAGTTCGTCGTCAAATCCGATGCGAGCGGCATCTTGGCGCGTGTTTGCGTAATACACATGTTTAAACCGCGACCAGTAAATCGCACCGAGGCACATGGGACATGGCTCGCAACTGGTATAGAGCTCACATTCCGACAGGTCGAAGCTTTTAAGCTTCGCTCCGGCGTTGCGGACCGCGATCACCTCGGCATGGGCTGTCGGATCGTTCAGCTCGAGCACCATATTATTGCCCGTCGCAATCACCTCACCGTTGAGAACGACCACTGCCCCGAAAGGCCCTCCCTGGTTGGCTTGCATACCCTGACGCGACAGAGCGACCGCCTCGTCGAAAAATCGTTCGTCCATAGTTGCACCGCTTTCTACCTGCTTGAACCGCGCCATTTCCCGAATGTTGCATCCAATGGTGGCCCAATTGCCAGTCTAGGGAGATTCACCGGCTATTGGTAGAGCCGGTCGTTCTGCTGCCGCCCGCCCGCGAACTGCCAGGCGTTCTGAGCGCCTTGAAGTACCGGTAGCGGGCAATCAGTTGGGCGGCTCTGAGCAAGGGGAACAGTCCGCGCCAAGGCTGCACGTCGGAAGGTCTGGTCAATGACCTGATCGTGAGGAAGTTTCCGCCCGTACGTTGTTCGATGACAAAGCACTCTTCGCCGCTAACCGGATGCCCCGCCAAGGTCCGATAAGCGAAGCCGACTCGCTGAGTCGTTTCAACCACGGTGATCACTTCCACGGGTTCAAGGATCCTCGCCCCCGGCAAATTGACCCTGATGACCGGGCGCTGTCCCACGGCAACAGGAAGCGCAGGAATCACGCTAAATCCGCTGCGGGTTTTGATCCCCCAGCGCAGCACGTGCTCCGAAGCCCAGCGCCAATGACGCTCCCCCGAACCAATCCGCACCGTTTTCTCCCAGCGCAGATGGCCAAAATCTCCGGCTTCCCAGATCTGGCTCTCGGGAGACGTCAACGACGCGGGAACGGGTGCGTCCGAGCCCGCCATTAGTCCTCAAAACCGTAGAAGAGCTGTTCAAAGATTGCCCGCGAATGCCTGGTGGCTCGCAGGTAGTCCTCTTCCAGCGCGGGACCTTGATTGGCCTCGTAGCCGCACCAGCGTGCCACTGCCTCCATATCCCTCGCCGAGCGTGGCAGCACGTCGCTAGAACGCCCGGAGGTAATAATTTCTGCGCTTCTAATCCGTGTCGCCAAGGACCAGGTGAAGTCCAAGAGCTCGGCTTCCTCCTCGCTGATCAGCTCCAATCCGGCCATGGCATCCAATGCCTTGCGCGTGGCCGGAGTGCGTAGCGATGGATGTTTCCACGCGTAGCGCAGTTGATAAAACTGAACTAGCCATTCGATGTCGGAAAGCGAGCCCCGGCCAAGTTTCAGATGCCGGTTAGGATCGGCACCGCGCGGCAGTCTTTCGGACTCGACGCGAGCCTTGATCTTTCGAATGTCCTTCATCTGGCCCTCGTCGAGGCCCTGGCCGTAGCGTACCGGTTCGATAAGCTGGATGAAGTCCGCGGCAAGTTGCGCATCGCCGGCAAAGGGGCGGGCACGTTGCAGAGCTTGGCGTTCCCAGACTTCCACCCAACGTTCGTAGTACTGGGCATAGGCGTCAAGCGAACGAACCAGCATTCCGGCTCGCCCCTCGGGACGCAGATCGGAATCGACCTGAAGTTTCACTTCGGCAGGAATGGCCGGTTTAAGCGGCTTATTGCTCCAGGAGGTCAACTCGGTCACCACGCGCAAGGCCTGTTCCTGAGATTCTTGGGCACTGGTGCCGTCCACGGGACGCTGCACGAAGAGCACGTCGGCGTCTGAACCGTAGCCGATCTCCTCCCCACCTTGCCGCCCCATGGCGATGACGGTGATGATCGCATGCACTCCATGCTTTTGCTGGTCCGCCGCGAGCAGCACCTTCAAAATTCCATCGATCATGTTTCCGTCGATATTCGACAGGGCCTCGCCGACTTGCGAGACGTTCAGAAGACCCGCTCCGTCCGCCAGCGCAACGCGCAAGAACTCGCGACGGCGCACCAAACGGATTTGCCGGATCGCCGCCTCGGGCTGTTTGGTGCGCTGGATGATCGAGGCGTTCTGTTGCTGCAGGCTCTGGTAGGTCTGCGGTGCCAACGCGCTGTTCGAGCCCAGCCATGCGGCGGCCGCCGGCTCATTGGCCAGCAAATCGGTCAAGAACCGTGTGTTTGACAGCAGGTGGCTCAACCGCTCGGCCGCCGCATTGGTATCACGCAACATGCCCAAGAACCACGGAGACTTCCCTAAGGCCTCGCTGAGTCTGCGGAACCCCAACAGGCCGGCGTCCGGGTCCACGCCCCGGGCGAACCAATCCAGGAGCACCGGCAGCAGTTGCCGCTGCAGCGAGGACCGGCGCGAGACTCCCCCGGTCAGCGCCTCGATATGGCGCATCGCCGCCTTTGGATCCAGATAGCCCAGGGCACGCAGGCGTGCCTGAGCGGATTCCGGGGTCAGGCGCACCTGGTCTGCCGAGAGATTCGAACTGGTGACCAGCAGCGGGCGGTAGAAGATGCGTTCGTGCAGCGAACGAACGAGTCGTTTGGTCTCATTCCACCGGCGCAAAAGCTTTTCGGGGTTCGTGGCCTGCAGGTCGCCGGCTCCGCGCACTGCCCGGGCCAGCACCCGTTGTGCCCCCTCAACGCGTGGCATCAGGTGCGTACGGCGCAGCTGGCTAAGTTGGATTCGGTGTTCTAGCAGGCGCAGGTAGCGGTAAGACTCGTCAAAGTTTCTCGCGTCTTCGCGGCTGATGTAGCCGATCTCGCTCATCGCCCGTATCGCCAGCGTAGTCGTCGGCACCTGGATCTCGGGATCCACGCGTCCATGGACCAATTGCAGAAGCTGCACGGTGAATTCCACGTCGCGCAGTCCGCCAGGCCCCAACTTGATTTGCCAAGGAACTTCTTCCTTGTCGATGTGGTCGCTCACCCGCCGACGCATGGACTGCACGGATTCAACGAAGCCTTCGCGCTCCGAGCTGGACCAGATCATCGGGGAGACCATGCGCTCGTAAGAACGTCCAAGTTCCGGGTCCCCGGCAATGGCTCGCGCCTTGAGCAGCGCTTGGAACTCCCAGGAGTGCGCCCACCGGTTGTAATAGGCTTCATGTGACGACAAAGTCCGGGTCAGCGCCCCGTCCTTGCCTTCCGGACGCAAGTTCGCGTCCACTTCCCAGAGCATCGGTTCGGGGCCAGGGACCATAATTGCACGGGCCGTATTGCCGCACAGTACGGTGGCGATGGCCGATGCGAGGTCCTCATCCAGGTTCGGGGTGCTGCCGTGCACATAGATCACGTCTACATCTGAAATGTAGTTCAGTTCCCGAGCACCACATTTGCCCATGCCGATGATGGAAAGCTTGACGCTGTCTACATCTTCCGGGGTGTACTGCTCGGAGGCTTCGGCGCGTGCGATTGCCAGTGCACCTTCGAGCACCGCACCAGCCATATCAGCGAGTTCGGCGGCGACGAAGGGAAGAATTTCCTGCGGGTCCGCGGCGCCAAGGTCTCGGTACGCCAAAGACAGCAGCGCCTTGCGGTAACTCGCACGTAATTTCTGCCGTGCTTCGGCCCCAATGCACGATGATATCCAGTGTTCGTTGGCGGTGCGCGTGGCGCCGACCGAGTCGAGCATGGCACTGCGTAGGGATTCGAGACCGACTGGCCGAAAAGTTGTGCTCGGCGCCTGGTTGACTACGGCCAAGGCCTCGGGGCAGCGGATCAAGAACTCGCCCAGCGCCGAGGAGCCGCCAAGCAGGCGCACCATTGCCAAGCAGGTATCCGGCTCCCGGAAAATCTCTGCGGCTTCGGGATGACGATCCACGAGCCTGAGCGCCAGCAGAAGGGCCTGGTCGGGATCTGGCGCGTGCGCCATCATCCTCACGATGAGAACCGGATCAACGTTCGCCAGTTCTTCTGCTTCAAGGAACTTCTTGGCGCGTTCGGTATCGCTGAATCCAGCGTTGATCAGTGCCCGTGAGGATACTTCTGCCATATTCTTCGTGTGTCTCCCACTTGCCACCACGTCGTGGACGTGGCGTACTCCTTAGAGGATTCCCAGATACTTGTTGAGCTCGTAGGGGGTGATGACCTGACGGTACTCTTCCCACTCGGCTCGTTTATTGGCCAAGAAGGAGTTGAAAACCTGTTCGCCAAGCACCTCTGCCATCAGCTCGGATTCTTCCATAGCCTTCAGCGCATCGTGCAGCGTGCCAGGCAGCGGGACGTGGCCCGAGGCACGGCGTTCTGCGGTGGACAGTGCCCAGACATCGTCCTCGGTCGGCTCCTCCAGTTCGTATCCCTCACGGATGCCCTTCAGCCCGGCGCCAAGCAGGGTTGCGTAGGCCAGGTAGGGGTTGGCGGCGGAATCGATGCCGCGGTATTCCACGCGGGCGCTTTGTCCCTTGCCTGGCTTGTACAGCGGCACGCGGACCAACGCGGAACGGTTGTTGTGGCCCCACGAACGGTAGCTTGGAGCTTCACCGCCGCCCCAGAGTCGCTTGTAGGAATTCACGTACTGGTTGGTGATCGCGGTCATCTCGGGCGCATGGTGCAAAATGCCGGCGATGAATGAACGAGCTACGTCGGAGAGCTGGTACTCGCGGCCGGCCTCGAAAAATGCATTCGCGTCGCCCTCGAACAGCGAGAAGTGAGTGTGCATTCCGCTGCCTGGCTGGTCCGAAAACGGCTTGGGCATGAAGGTGGCGTGGATGCCCTTCTGCATGGCCATTTCCTTGATGACGGTGCGGAAGGTCATAATATTGTCGGCGGTCTGCAGTGCATCTGCATAGCGCAGATCAATTTCGTTCTGCCCTGGCCCGGTCTCATGGTGCGAGAATTCGACCGAAATCCCCAAGGCTTCCAGGGTAGTCACCGAGGCGCGACGGAAATCTTGGCCCACACCATCGGGCACGTGGTCGAAGTAGCCGCCATTGTCTATCGGCTGCGGGCGGCCCTGCTCATCGAGCTTGCTGTTCTCCAGCAGATAGAACTCGATTTCAGGGTGCGTGTAGCAGGTGAATCCCATGTCGGCCGCTTCGGTCAGCTGGCGTTTAAGCACCTGTCTAGGATCCGCGCTGGAAGGCTGGCCTTCGGGGGTGAGGATGTCGCAGAACATGCGGCTGGTGGGCTCGACTTCGCCGCGCCATGGCAGAATCTGGAAGGTCGCCGGATCTGGCTGCAGAAGCATATCTGATTCGGAGATGCGCGACAGCCCGTCGATCGACGAGCCATCAAAACCCAAGCCCTCTTCGAAGGCGTCTTCAACTTCGGCCGGGGCCAACGCTACAGACTTCAAGGAACCGACGACGTCGGTAAACCACATACGCACGAACCGAACATCACGTTCTTCAATGGTGCGCAGCACGAATTCCTGCTGACGATCCATAATTCACCGCCTCAAAATCTTTGATTCCGGCACTGATCACAGCCGGGAGTTAAACAACCTGATGCAAGACTATACGTTTTGAGCCTCAAACTCTGCCACGCACCGCTGGGTCCAAGTGCGATAAGGTTTTTCTATGCCCCAACCATATCTTTCCGACCCTGACAAAGGTCCTTCCCGCATTAGGGTTCACCATTTACAGCAGGCAAAAGAGCATGGCGAAAAATTCGCCATGTTAACCGCATATGACGTCATGATGGCCGAGATCTTCGACCAGGCAGGCATCGAGCTGCTTCTGGTAGGCGACTCAGCCGCCAACACCGTTGTCGGCTACGACTCCACCTTGCCTATTACCGTGGACGAAATGATCGTGTTCACCAAGGCCGTTGCCAATGGTGCCAAGCGCGCTCTGGTCGTAGCCGATCTCCCATTTGGCTCCTACGAGCAGTCCCCGCAGCAAGCGGTAGCCAGCGCGGTTCGGCTCATGAAGGAGGGCGGCGCCCAGGCCGTGAAGGTTGAAGGCGGCCATCAGTTCGCCGAGCATGTTCAAGCGATGGTGCTTGCCGGAGTTCCGGTCATCGGACATATCGGATTCACCCCGCAATCCGAGCATGCCCTGGGCGGCTACCGTGTTCAAGGACGCGGAGACGCCGCCGCGGAGATGATCGCGGATGCCCAGGCGCTAGAGCGTGCCGGAGCTTTTGCGGTCCTCATGGAAATGGTGCCAAGCCCTGTGGCGGGCAAGGTCGATGCGGCCCTGCGGGTGCCAACCATTGGCATCGGCGCGGGAAACGCGACCACCGGTCAGGTACTTGTCTGGCAGGACCTCCTCGGGCTGGGTGCCCACCGCACCCCGCGATTCGTGAAGAAGTACGCCGATCTTCGCTCGGTGATTTCCACGGCCGTCAGCGAGTACCACCGGGACGTGGTGAGCGGCGCATTCCCCTCGGCCGAGTACGAATTCAAGGACTAACAAGTTCCACGGCCACCACATTGGACCCGGGTGCAAGGAATCAATTTCCCTGCACCCGGGTCCAGCTGGTTATTCGTCCTCTTCGTCTTCGGCATCCCAGGCTTCGTTGCGGGCCTGCACCTTGGACATCGCGTTGCGTGCCTCGTCCTCGGTATCGTAGGGGCCGAGAAGCTGGGTCCAGTCGGACTGCGGTCCCTTCTCGATTCCGCCGGTCGATACGTTGTACCAATATTTGCCTTCACCGGGGGTGGCGCTCTGGCTCACGGTCAGCTCCTAGGTTCGTTTGCTGTTGCTGACTCCACGCTAGCTCAATCTCACGCACATCGGTGGCTTCAGAAACGCGATGTTGGGCTAGCCCCTTAGCTAGAATGTTTATATGGCTACTGTCGCAACTGCACCACTTGGAACCCTGACCCCTGGCACGATTTCACCGGAGCTCTTCGTCCCGGCGCATATCGAACGACCCGAATATGTGGGCAAGAAAGAACCGGCAAAAAGCACGGCCTCGGAAGTTAAAAGTCCTGAAGTGATCGAGCGAATCCGCATTGCCTCACGGATCGCGGCCCAAGCGCTGGCCGAAGTTGGCAAGGCCTGCCAGCCGGGCGTGACCACAGATGCGCTTGATCGTCTGGGTCACGAATTCTTGATGGATCACAACGCCTACCCATCGACTCTCGGCTATCGGGAATTCCCCAAGTCGCTCTGCTCCTCGCTCAATGAGGTCATCTGCCACGGCATCCCGGACAGCACCGTGTTGCAGGATGGCGACATCATCAACATCGATATCACCGCGTACATCGGCGGGGTGCACGGGGATAACAATGCAACGTTCCTCGTGGGCGACGTTGACGAAGAATCCCGGCTTTTGGTGGAACGCACCGAAATGTCCTTGAAGCGGGCGATCAAGGCAGTGATGCCGGGGCGTGAAATCAACGTCATCGGGCGCATCATCGAAAGCTACGCCAAGCGCTTTGGCTATGGCGTGGTCCGTGATTTCACCGGCCACGGGGTCGGCGAGGCATTCCACACCGGGCTGATCATTCCGCACTACGATGCGGCGCCGGCCTACGATACCTTGATCGAGCCTGGCATGGTCTTCACCATCGAGCCGATGCTGACCCTGGGCACCATTGAATGGGATATGTGGGCCGATGACTGGACGGTGACCACGCGCGACAAGAAGCGCACCGCACAGTTCGAGCACACTCTGCTGGTCACCAACGACGGCGCCGAGATTCTCACCCTTCCGTAGCGGCTCGAATACTCGATTGTCGGCAAAGAACAAGGCCGGGCCCCGAACCGTCATGGTTCGGGGCCCGGCCTTGAAACTATCTGCCTACGGCTGGGAAGCGTTGGCCACTAGTCTGCGGTAAGCGGACGCTGGTTTCCCTGCGGGGTCTTGGCCCGGCGGTCGCGCAGCTTCGCGATCGCAGTTTCGAAATCCGTGAGCGACTGGAAATTGTGATAAACGCTAGCGAAACGCAGATAAGCGACTTCGTCCAGGCGCGACAGCGGCTCGAGAATCGCCAGCCCAACCTGATGGGCCGGGATTTCTGCGGCCCCGGAAGTCCGGACCGCTTCCTCAACCTCTTGAGCCAGGATGGCCAGATCGTGATCGGTCACTGGGCGTCCTTGGCAAGCCTTGCGCACACCATTGATGACCTTGTGGCGCGAGAATGGCTCCACGGCACCGGACTGCTTCAAAACGCTCAGCGAAGCGGTTTCCGTGGTGGTGAAACGGCGCGAACACTCGGTGCATTGACGACGGCGTCGAATGGACACGCCATCGTCGGCGACTCGGCTATCGACCACACGCGAATCTGCGTTGCGACAATAAGGGCAATTCATGGCACCTCCAACTTTTTGCGACCGTGGTGTCTACCGAGGCCTACGGCGTACAGAAATCCACACACGTCACCTAATAGTTTAGCTTCTAAAGCGCCTGACGGACCGCGACTGCATCGCCGTGCGCTGGAAGGTCCTCCGCATTGGCCAGATTGATCACGTGAGCGGCTACCTCAGCGAGCGCGCGCTTGTCATAGTCGATCACCTGGATGGCCTTCAAGAAGGTGTTCACATTCAGCCCCGAGGCATGCAGGGCGGTACCGCTGGTAGGAAGCACGTGGTTTGACCCGGCGCAGTAATCTCCCAGCGACACCGGAGCGTACTCACCTACGAAGATCGCCCCGGCAGCATTGATCCGCGCGGCAATCGCGGCGGCGTCTTGGGTCAGCACCTCGAGGTGTTCGGCCGCATACGCATTGCATACGTCGATCCCCTGCTCCAGGTCATCGACCAGGATGATCGCCGATTGCGTACCTGCCAAAGCCTGCTGCACGCGTTCGGTGTGTTTTGTTGCGGCCACCTGCGTGGCAAGTTCGGCGCGCACAGCGACAGCTAGCTCCGGCGAGTCGGTGACCAGTACGGCCGCCGCATTCGCATCGTGTTCGGCCTGCGAAATCATGTCCGCGGCGACGAAGGCCGCGTTGGCCCTGTGATCGGCGAGGATCGCAATTTCGGTGGGTCCGGCTTCCGCATCGATTCCCACTACTCCCTTGACCAGGCGCTTAGCGGTCGCGACGAAGACATTGCCCGGACCTGAGATGACATCTACCGGTTCGATATCTCCGCGCTGGTCTCCGGGGACTTCGACGCCGTAGGCGAAGGCCGCGACGGCTTGCGCACCTCCCATGGCGTGCACCTCGGTAATGCCCAGCAGCTTCGCCGCGGCAAGGATCGTTGGGTGCGGCAGTCCTCCGAAGTCACGTTGCGGAGGGCTGGCCAACGCCAGCGAGGAGACGCCTGCCGCCTGCGCCGGGACGGTGTTCATGATCACCGAGGAGGGATAGACGGCCAGTCCTCCGGGAACATATAGTCCGACGCGGCGCACCGGCACCCAGCGCTGCGTCACGGTGCCGCCGTGGCCATAGCTCACATTTGCATCCTGCGGCAGCTGCGCTGCGGCGAAGACTCGCGCGCGGCTGATCGACTCTTCCAGAGCCAGCCGGACCTGCGGGTCTAGCTCGTCCAGGGCACGATCGAGTTCGCCCTGGGGTACCCGAGTATGCTCCAGATCAACCTTGTCGAATCGCTTCGCGAGGTCCTTCAACGTCTTCATGCCATGCTCGCGCACGTCCTCGATGATCTGCTGGACCACCTCGGCGGCGGTCTGCGAGTTCACTTCAGGTCGCGGCAGTTTGGCCTTGAGCTGAGCACGGTTGAGTTTCTCTCCACGCCAATCGATGGTCGCGAGTTCGGAAAAGACTGTATCTGGGTTTGAAGTCACGCTCCTAGTTTAACGCCTGTGACCGGGTTAGCTTTCCTTTGGTTACCCAACCCGGTCATACGCCTCTGGAAGTTGCTACACGTCCAAACAGGCAGGGCCCAGCAGTACCTTGAGGTCTCCGAACAATGCGGGGTTCGGATTGACCCTGAAGTTCATCCCTAGCCGCATCAATGAGGTTCCCCGGCTGCCGGTGAGTTTCACCCGTACCTCGGTATTGCCATTGTGGGTACGCAGCACGTCACCGAGCTTTTGGATCAGCGATTCGGTGGCCTTATGCGTCGGAATCCCGATGACCACCGGTCCGGTGCCAGAGGCATCGGAGAGTTCCGGAATCATCATTTCTTGGGCGTTGAGCGTAATCGAACCATCATCGCGGCGCTGCACGCGGCCCTTGATGACCACGATCAGGTCATCGGCCAGGATCTCGGCGATCGGCTGATAGGCCTGCCCGAAGAACATGACTTCCATGGAGCCCGAGAGGTCTTCGATCTCACACCGCGCGTAGGGATTGCCGGATTTCTTGGCAATGCGCCGCTGCAGCCCGCTGATCATGCCTGCAATCGAAATGACGTGCCCATCGGAGGGCCCTTCATCCGAAAGCACGCTGGTGACCGGCATATCCGCGTACTGGTCCAGGGCAGAGCCCAGTCCCTGCAAAGGGTGGTCCGAGACGTAAAGGCCGAGCATATCCCGTTCGTAAGCGAGCTTTTCCTTCTTCTCCCAGTCGGGGAGGTCGGGGACGGCCACCGTCATCGCGTCCGAAACATCGGAGGTATCCAGCGCGCTGAACAGGTCAAACTGGTTCGCGGCCTCATTGCGCTTGAGCTGGATGACCGAGTCCACTGCTTCTTCGTGGATAGCCACCAGCGCACGGCGCGGGTGCTCCATCGAGTCGAAAGCACCGGCCTTGATCAAGGATTCGATGGTGCGCTTGTTGCATACCACCGCCGGAACCTTGCTCAGGAAGTCGCTGAAGTCCCGGTAGGCTCCCTTTTCGGTGCGCGCTTCGACCATGCCAGCCACGGCGTTGGCGCCGACGTTTCGGATGGCGCCCATGCCGAAGCGGATGTCCTTGCCCACAGGGGTAAAGTTCAAGGCCGATTCGTTGACATCAGGCGGCAGCACGGTGATACCGATGTGGCGGCATTCGTTCAGGTACAGCGCGAGCTTATCCTTGTCGTCGCCGACGCTGGTGAGCAAGGCGGCCATGTATTCGGCCGGGTAGTGAGCCTTGAGGTAGGCGGTCCAGTAGGAGACCACACCGTAGGCTGCCGAGTGGGCCTTATTAAAGGCATAGTCGGAGAAGGGCAGCAGAATGTCCCACAGGGTTTTCACTGCGGCGTCGGAATACCCGCTGTCGTTCATGCCCTTTTTAAAGCCGGCGAACTGCTTATCCAGTTCGGACTTCTTCTTCTTGCCCATGGCGCGGCGCAGAATATCTGCCTGGCCCAGCGAGTAGCCGGCCAGTTTCTGCGCGATCGCCATAACCTGCTCCTGATACACGATCAGGCCGTAGGTCCCGCCGAGAATATCCGCAAGCGGTTCTTCGAGTTCCGGGTGGATCGGAGTAACGTCCTGCAACCCGGTTTTACGCAATGCATAATTGGTGTGCGAGTTCGCGCCCATTGGACCCGGACGGTACAGGGCGATGACTGCCGAAATGTCTTCGAAGTTATCCGGACGCATCATTTTCAGCAGTGAACGCATCGGGCCACCGTCGAGCTGGAACACGCCGAGGGTATCACCGCGGGCAAGCAGCTGGTAGGCCGCGGGATCTTCCAAGGTCAACACCTCGAGGTTGATCTCGTTCCCGGTGTTGTACTGAATGTTCTCCAGCGCGTCGGAAATGATGGTGAGGTTGCGCAACCCCAGGAAGTCCATCTTGATCAGCCCCAAACCTTCGCAGGTCGGGTAGTCGAACTGGGTGATGACTTGGCCATCCTGAAAACGGCGCATAATCGGGATCACGTCAATAATCGGATCCGAGCTCATAATGACGCCGGCGGCGTGTACACCCCACTGGCGCTTCAGCCCTTCCAGGCCCTTCGCGGTCTCGAAGACACGCGCGGCTTCCGGGTCATTCGCCACCAGGTTGCGGAAGTCCCCGGCTTCGGAATAGCGCTTCGAATCCGGATTCTCAATGTCGTTGAGCGGAATGTCCTTGGCCATCACCGCCGGAGGCAATGCCTTGGTCAAGGTTTCACCCATGCTAAATGGGTAGCCAAGCACGCGTGAGGAGTCCTTCAGCGCTTGTTTGGTCTTGATCGAACCATAGGTCACGATCATGGAGACACGTTCGTCGCCGTACTTTTCGGTCACGTACTTGATGACCTCCGCGCGGCGGCGATCATCGAAGTCGACGTCGAAGTCGGGCATGGACACACGTTCCGGGTTCAAGAAGCGCTCGAAGATCAGCCCGTGCACCAGCGGGTCGAGGTCGGTAATACGCATGGCATAGGCAACCATGGAACCGGCACCGGAGCCACGGCCCGGACCGACACGGATGCCGTTGTCCTTGGACCAGTTGATGAAGTCCGCCACGACGAGGAAGTAGCCAGGAAAGCCCATCTTGATGATGACGTCCAGCTCATAGTCCGCCTGCCGGCGCGAAGCGTCCGGAACGCCATTGGGATACCTGTAGTGCATCCCCTTGTCGACTTCCTTGATCAGCCAGCTGGTCTCATCTTCTCCCGGAGGACAAGGGAACTTCGGCATGTAGTTCGCGTTGGTGTCAAAGGTGAGATCAACGCGATCTGCGATTTCAAGGGTGTTGTCGCAGGCTTCTGGATGTTCCTTGAACAGCTCGCGCATTTCGCGCGCGCTCTTGAGGTAGTAACCGGAACCGGAGAATGCGAAGCGGCTGCCACCCTGGTCATAGGTCGGTTCATCGAGCGTGGAACCCGAGTTGATGGCAAGCAGCGCCTCGTGCGCTTTCGAATCAGCTTCATGGGTGTAGTGCAGGTCGTTGGTCGCCACCAAGGGGATGCTCAGCTCGCGGGCCAGGCGCAACAGGTCCTTGGTGATCCTGCGTTCAATCTCCAGACCGTGGTCCATGATCTCGCAGTAGTAGTTTTCCTTGCCGAACAGGTCCTGGAGCTCCGCCGCGGCAGCCTTGGCCGCGTCGTATTGCCCGAGGCGAAGCTTGGTCTGCACCTCCCCGGAGGGGCAACCGGTGGTCGCGATCAGGCCCTCGGAATGCTCGTTGAGCAGTTCGCGGTCCCAGCGCGGGTACTTGCCGAACACCGAGTCCAATGAGGCTCTGGAGGAACCCTTGAACAGGTTGTCCATGCCCTTGTTGTTATAGGACAGCAAGGTCATGTGGTTGTACAGGCCACCGCCGGAAACGTCGTCGCCTTTTTGCGATTCGTCGGTACGCCATTTCACACGGGTCTTGTCATCACGGGCGGTGCCCGGGGTGACATAGGCTTCTACGCCGATAATTGGCTTGACGCCGGCGTCGGTCGCCCGTTTCCAGAAATCAAAGGCGCCAAAGAGGTATCCATGGTCGGTGATGGCCATGGCTTCCATGCCTTGCCGGTTGGCTTCTTCGAATAGCTCGCCTAGCCGGGCTGCTCCGTCCAGCATGGAGTATTCGGTATGGGTATGCAGATGGACAAATCCGTCACGTGTCGCGCTCACTGAACCAGTCTAGCGATTCACGCAACGAATTTCGTCCACTGCCCCACCCGCTGTGGGAGCTCTCATAGCAAGTAGCGTGGGATCTAGTAAGTTCCCTCGCGCAGTAGCTCCAATGCACCCGACAGGTCGTGCGGATATTCGCTTTCGTACTCGACCCATTGATCGGTGACAGGATGGTTGAATCCCAGACGCTTGGCATGTAGCCATTGGCGGGTCAGTCCCAGGGCGGCGCTGAACTTCGGGTCCGCGCCATAAGTTTGGTCGCCGACGCAGGGGTGGCCGAAGGCTGAGAAGTGCACACGGATCTGGTGGGTTCGGCCGGTTTCCAATTGCACTTCGACCAAGCTTGCCCGCCCAAAGGCCTCAAGCATTTCGTAATGGGTCACCGAATCACGTCCGCCTTCGAGTACCGCAAATTTCCAGTCGTGTCCCGGGTGGCGGCCGATGGGCGCGTCGATGGTTCCTTCTAGGGGATCCGGCAGTCCCTGGACCACCGCGTGGTAGACCTTTTTCGGAGTACGTTCCTTGAAGGCGCGCTTGAGCGCGGTGTAGGCGCGTTCGGACTTGGCCACCACCATCAGGCCACTGGTGCCGACGTCGAGCCGATGCACGATGCCCTGGCGTTCTGACGCGCCGGAGGTTGAGATGTTATATCCCTCGGCCATCAGCGCGCCGACAACTGTCGGGCCGACCCAACCGGGCGAGGGATGCGCCGCGACGCCTACCGGCTTGTCGATGACCACATAGTCATCTTCGTCGGCAATAATCTTCAGATCTTCCACGGCTATTACTCTAATTTCTAATGGATCGGCCTGGGGTGGGATGGTCACGTGCAGCTTGTCCCCCACTTGGAGCTTAAGCGGCTTGGTGACAATCCGTCCGTTGACTTCAACCATCGAATCTTTGCACAGGGACTTGGCCAGGGTGCGCGGGATTTCCAGGGCCTTGGAGATGTGGACGTCCAGGCGTTGCCCTGCGTCTTCAGGGGCGACGAGTAGTTCGTGGATCTCGGTGGTGTCGGTACCGCTCATGCTGTGGGCTCCGTGCTTTCGTCGTCCCCGTCGTTCATTTTCTTAGTTGGCGCATCGCCGATGGTGCCATCCAAATTTCTCCCGCGGATCAGCATCAGCGCAACCACGATCATCGAGCAGACGATGAACGAGTCGGCGACGTTGAAGATGGCAAAGTTTTGGACAGAGAACATGTCAACTACATGCCCGAAGCCAAAGGCCGGCTCGCGGAAGATTCGGTCGGTCAGGTTTCCCGCGACCCCACCGAGCAGACATCCCAGGGTGATCGCCCAGGAGCGTACCGCGACCTTGCGCAAGAGCAGGTAGATCACGTAGACCACGACCGCCGCTTGCAAGATGGCAAAGATGATCGTGAAGTCTTCGCCCATGGAGAAGGCGGCCCCGGGGTTGAGAATGTAATGGATATCCAAGAAATTCGGGATGACCACGAAGGATTCGCCGAGTTCCATATTCCTCTCCACGAGAATCTTGACCGCCTGGTCCAAGACCAGCGCGATCAAGGCGATGACCAGCCCGATGCCGGTGAAGCGCTTGGCCGCAGCAGCACTTCTCGGTTGTGAAGCACTCAAACTATTACCCATTAATTCCCTTTAAACATCAACGGTGGCGCCGGACAATCCCGAGCACCACCGTCAACTGTACTGATATTTAGTTCAAGCCATCAAACCCGTAAGGGACTAGTTGGACTTGGTTGCGTTATCGATGGATCCCTGCGACTCAAGGTCGCGGAGCTGTCCTTCGATGTAAGTCTTCAGACGTGCACGGTAGTCACGCTCGAAGCCACGCAGCTGCTCAAGCTTGCGCTCAAGTACTGACTTCTGCTGTTCCAGTGCGGAGAGAGTCTTGCGGCTCTTCTCTTCTGCAGAGGTAACCAGCGAGTTCGCTTCGGTCTTAGCTTCCGAGATGATCTTGTCACGCTGCTCAACACCGGAGGCAACGTATTCATCGTGCAGTCGCTGTGCCATCGAAAGCACGTTGGCTGCAGATTCTGCGGACTCGGTGCGAGGAGCGGCAGCAGGAACGGCGTTGGCTCCAGGAGCCGCGTCCTTCTTGTCCTCGACCTTGGCTGCAGCAACCGGAGCTTCGGCCTTCTTGGCCTCGGCTGCTGGTGCAGCTGCTGGGGTCTCGACCTTCTTTGGCTCTTCCGGCTTGGTTTCAGCCTTCTTTTCTTCAGCTGGTTTCGCAGCTGGAGCGGCGGCCACGGGAGCTGGAACGGACTGTTCCTTGGCCGAGACGCTGGTGTCCCCGCCTTGCGCTGCCAAGCGGCGGCGCAGCTCTTCGTTCTCACCGGTCAGGCGACGCAGCTCCACAACGATCTCGTCGAGGAAGTCATCTACCTCGTCTTGGTCGTAGCCTTCACGGAACTTGGTCGGCTGAAACCGCTTATTGACTACGTCTTCTGGCGTCAAAGCCATTGGGTCACCTCAATACTGGGATCATTTCCGCTCGACCGTTGATGTCTAGCGAAACACTTACCGTTCATTCAGTGTCGCGACCGGTGAAGTCGGAGCACTATTTCCTAAAGGATATAACGATTCGGACACTAATTACGAAACCGAACTGCCGGGACAGCTCTTTTTCTATTGAATTTTACAGTTTAGGATCCAGCCAGATCCTCGTATTCTTCTACGAAATACCTGCTCAGATCCCTGTACTGTAACCTACGCCACTAATGATCGATTTGACAATCATTACGACGATAAACAGGATCAAAAATGACAAGTCAAGCCGGATTCCACCGATATCCAATGGCTTAATCCTGCGTCTCAACCAACGCAACGGCGGGTCGGTAATAGTGACGATTGCTGTTGCGGCCACTAGCGCGATCCCTTTCGGGCGCCAATGCCGTGCAAAACTTTCAGTTATGTCCAACACAATTCGCATTATTAGCAGAATCTGCAAGACAGCTAGCAGGAAATAAATAATCCCGAACACCATGTTTACGCGCTCGCTCCTGCAGCTTAGCTCTGATTGAAGAAGGTCGCCTGAGCTTCGGACTGTTTACGGTCTTCACCCAGTACTTCCACAGTGGCCGGGGAGAGCAGGAATACTTTATTCGTGACTCGCTCGATGGAGCCGTGGAGTGCGAAGACTAGGCCAGCCGAGAAGTCGACCAGGCGCTTAGCATCGGTTTCTCCCATATCGGTGACATTCATAATCACCGGGATTCCGTCACGGAAGTTCTCACCGATGATCTTGGCATCGTTGTAAGAACGCGGGTGAACGGTAGTAATTTGACGCAATTCGGAATCCTCATCCCGTACTGAAGGGGCACGCTTTATCGGTGTGACCGGAGCACGGTATTCGTTCTCTGGTTCTTTGGCTACGGAATGCGGGGCAACCGACTTGACTACCGGCTGCGGGCGCGGAGCTTCGGAAGGACGCTGCGGGGCAGCATCTTCTACGGCCCGCACCTGGGTCCTAGGTTCTGAGTTGTCCATTTCGGCCTCGCTCTGCTCAACAGCATCCGCCAAGCCGAGATAGACCATTGCCTTACGTAGTCCGTCAGCCACGATATTTCTCCTCAGTTGTCCCGTGCATGCACCCGCAGGTGCATGAATCCGCTACTCTGACGCTACCGCACGGCAATCGACAGGCATCGCTCATTCGAATTTTTTTGCGCGGTGTGTCGCGCAAGCCTAGGCTTTCGGCCATATCAGGCCAGCCAATCGACCCGCTTGCGGAGTTCTTCGGTAGGAGAAGAATCTCTCATCCTCTAAGGTGCAAATTCCGCTTTGCTGTACCGTAACACCAAGGGCTGAGAGTTCCTGCTCGGCCGAAACTGGCAGATCGAGAGCGGGAGTTCCCCAGCTAGTGCTGGATCGTATCCCCGGTCGCGCAAGCTCGGATTCGGCCGCCATCGCTTCAGGGACTTCATAGCAGCGCCCGCAAATGGCCGGACCGATGACGGCCTCGACCGCATCTGCACCCAATTGCCGCAGTTCGTCGACGGTACGCGTCAGAATCCCACCCAGAAGCCCTCGACGCCCGGCATGGGCCGCGGCGGTGAAAGTCCGATCATTGCGCTTGTCTCGTGCAACAAAAAGGACGGGCAGGCAATCGGCGACCATGACGGCCAGGGCCTCGCGACCGGTAGGGTCAATGAGCGCATCGCAGGTCGGCGCCTCGGGTTCATTCCATGAGGTTCGCAGGCCTGGGGCAATGTGCACCGCCACGGTGGAATGGATTTGGTTCATGAAGTGCAATGAAAAACGGCGAACCCCGATCGAGTCTTCCAGCTTGGCCCGATGCTCCCCTACTAAGTGGGGGTCATCGTTTACATGCAAGGCCAGGTTTCCCTCGGCTTGCGTGGTAAATGCCAGTTGGATACTCGAATCGAGGTTCGACGCGAAATGTAGCACTGCTCAGCTTGTCGCTGTTTTTACTTTAGGAAGTCCGGAACGTCCAGGTCATCGTTCGAACCGTTAAGGTCCGAGTCGACAACGTCTGGAAGATCCTGGAAGGAGTTGTTCTGCTCCGCTGCCGCTGGCTTTGCTTCTGGAGCAGCAGCCGCCGGAGCTGGTGTTGCTTCAGGGGCCACCGCAGCTGGAACAGGCTGCTGCTCCTGTGCCTGACGGCTGGCCGCTGGCTTTGAAACCAGCGGAGCCATCGGCTTGCTGGTTACGTCCGGCTCGTCAAAGCCGGCAGCAATTACCGTGACTCGAGCTTCGTCACCCAAGGCGTCGTCGATGACGGCACCGAAGATGATATTGGCTTCTGGGTGCGCGACTTCCTGAACCAGACGAGCTGCCTCGTTGATCTCAAACAAACCGAGATCCGAGCCACCCTGAATGGAGAGCAGGACGCCGTGCGCACCGTCAATGGATGCTTCCAGCAACGGCGAAGCGATTGCTAGTTCCGCGGCCTTGACCGCACGATCCTCGCCACGTGCCGAGCCGATTCCCATAAGTGCCGAGCCGGCACCCTGCATAACGGACTTCACGTCGGCGAAGTCGAGGTTGATCAGACCCGAGGTAGTGATCAAGTCGGTGATGCCCTGAACACCGGAAAGCAGAACCTGGTCTGCTTGGCGGAATGCGTCCAGAACGGAAACGTTGCGGTCCGAGATGGACAGCAGTCGGTCGTTCGGGATGACGATCAGAGTATCGACTTCGTCGCGTAGTGCCTCGATGCCATTTTCGGCCGAGTTTGCGCGGCGGCGACCTTCGAAGGTGAATGGGCGGGTAACGACGCCGATGGTCAGTGCGCCCAATCCGCGGGCGATTCGTGCCACGACGGGCGCGCCACCGGTACCGGTGCCACCGCCTTCGCCGGCGGTCACGAAGACCATGTCGGCGCCGCGGAGGACGTCTTCGATCTCTTCTACGTGGTCTTCGGCTGCCTGGCGTCCCACATCAGGGTTCGCGCCAGCGCCGAGACCGCGAGTAAGTTCGCGTCCTACGTCGAGCTTAACGTCGGCATCACTCATGAGTAGAGCCTGCGCATCGGTATTGATGGCGATGAATTCAACGCCCTTGAGACCGACTTCGATCATTCGATTGACTGCGTTTACACCGCCACCGCCGATTCCGACGACTTTAATGACCGCGAGGTAATTCTGTGGAGCTGCCACGTCCCGCTTCCCTTGTTAGATGTGCTACATATTTCACGATTCATGCGCGAAACCTTGACCTTTTGCCTTAAGGTTAAGTTTCTGTCAAGCTATCGCTATTAAGAACGCTATGAGCCATGCTGGCTTTCTGCAACGACCGCCGTGGCGTGTCGCCTATTGAAACCTATCTTTCCAGAATTTACCTTGAGAATGTTCATCCCTCGCCCGTGGCGAACGACTTAATACGTCACCGGGTTTTCTGGATTGGTCACGTCGATGACCTTGGCCATCTTCGGATTTTCTTTTAGTTCATCGAGGAAAATCTTCGCAACTTCATTTTTAAGTGCGGCTTTCGCCCCGTCTCCCCAGATCAGAGTTCGCTTCTTCGGCAAGGCGAGTTCCATGAAACCGGCCTGGGTCAGCGTAGCGGTGGAGACCTGCTTGAGCACGTTGGGCTCCACCGTGCTCAGGATCCCGGTCAACAGCTGAAACTGTTCCGGGTCTTTGGTTTGATCCGAGGCCTTCACCCGAGGAAGTTTGGTCTTGTCCTTCTCTCCGACTTTTTTCAGCTTCTCTCCGGTAGAGGAGACGATATAGGAATTTTTCCCCTCCACTAGGATCGCCACAGGCTCGGCCTCCACCACTTCGACGACTAGCGTGTCGGGCATTTTCGCACGCACCACAATCTCGTCCACGGCTGGCTGATCGCCGATAAGCTCTGCGACACGCGATTCGGAGATCCGCGGCAGCGGCACTCCTTCCAGCGGCGCCAGCGCTTCGAGCAGCTTCTTCTCGCTGACCAGCTTGCTTCCGGCCACCTCAATCTTCTTGGCGGCAAGCAGCGGCGAAAAGCTGAGAATCAATACCGCCGCGATGCTCAGCGCCACAATGCTTGCGGCGATGACAATGAGCAGCTTGCGTCGTTTCTTCTCCGGGCTGGCTGGCAGCTCGACAACCTTGGTGTTTTCTCCCATGGTGGCTCCCAGCTTTATTCGCAGGACAGTGCTGCAACGATTTGCGAACCAAGTTCGGTCACGTCGCCGGCACCAATGGTCATCACAACATCTCCGGGTTCGGCATACTCGACCACGTGGGCCACCGCCGCCGCCGGGCTGAGCACTTCGCTTGGCACTTCGATCCGCTCGGCGATCAGCGCGCTGGTGACTCCGGGGATCGGCTCTTCACGTGCCGGGTAGATCTCCAGAACGCGCACGCTGTCGGCCAGCGACAAGGCTTGGGCGAACTGGCGGTAGAACTCTTGGGTTCGGCTGAAAAGATGCGGTTGGAACACCACATGCAGCTTTCCGTCTCCCACCACTGCACGTCCTGCCTTCAAGGCGGCGTTTACTTCGGTGGGATGGTGGGCGTAATCATCATAGACACGCACGCCTTCGGCTTCGCCTTTGAACTCAAAACGGCGCGCTGCACCTGCAAAACTCGCCAATGCCTCAAGCGCATCGTCGATTTCGAGCCCGGCATCCATGCCTACCGCCAGGGCTGCGGCAGCGTTGAGCAGGTTGTGCTGGCCGGGCACCGCAAGGTTCAGCGTATGGCTCTCGCCGCTCCCCCATTCGATGGTGCATGCAAAACGCCCGTCGTCCAGCGCGCGCGCATCGCTGAGCCGACGGTCAGCGTGATCGGCGAAACCGTAGGTCTGGATCCGCAGTTCGGGACGTTCGTGGCGCATCTTGCGAGCCAGATCATTGGCGCCTTCATCATCTGCACAGCAAATGAGCAGGCCATCCGCGGGCAGCAGCCGAGCGAAATCTACAAAGGCCTGGTGCACGGCTTCCGCCGTACCGTAATGGTCGAGGTGATCGGCTTCGACGTTGGTGACCACGATGACATTTGGCCGATAATTCAAGAACGATGAATCGGACTCATCCGCCTCGGCGACGAAGATCGCTCCCGCGCCGAGTTCTGCGTTGGTCCCCAGACTCGGAATGTTCGCGCCCACGGCAAAAGACGGGGCTGCCGCGGCGGTCTTCAGCATATGGGCGGTCAACGACGTGGTGGTGGTCTTGCCGTGGGTTCCGGCGATGGCCACCACTTGCTGATGGCCGCGCATGGTCGCTTCGAGCCCCTCGGAGCGGTGCATGATGCGCAGTCCCCGGCGTAGTGCTTCATCGTACTCGGCGTTCCCGGGCTTGATGATCGAGGAGATCACCACGGTGTCCGCGTCGCCCAAGTTCTGTGGGTCATAGCCGACATGGATACGCGCACCGCGCCCGCGCAAGCCGTCGAGTACCGGCAGGTCCTTGGCGTCGGAGCCGGAAACCGATACCCCGTAGTCCAAAAGCAGTCGGGCAACGGCAGAAACGCCAACACCGCCAACACCCATCAGATGTACCTTGCCAAGTTCGGCGATGTGTTCGCCTGGCTGCTGTGCCATGTTTAGCCTTTCTGACCCGACGCTGAACGGCGGGATGAAACTTCATCGATAATCAGGGCCGCCATCTGCTCGGCGGCGTCTCGCTGCCCCAGGGCGGCGGCAGCCTGCGACATCTGTTCAAGTTTATGCTGATCGGTGACCAAGTTCAGGACTGTGTCGGTGACAAACTCGGGAGTGAACTCATCGTCGGCGACCAGCACCGCGCCCCCTGCTGCGACGAGTGCACGCGCATTGAGCTTCTGCTCGCCATTGCCGATGGGCAAGGGCACCAATACCGAGGGGGTGCCCGCCACGGCCAGCTCGCAAACGGTCCCGGCACCCGAACGGCAGATCATCAGATCGGCCGCCGCATAGGCGTAGTCCATGCGTTCCACATATTCGCGCTGCGTATAGCCCTGCCGCGCCAAGAGATTTCCCTGGGCATCGGTGGCCTGCTTATCGCGGCCGGTAATATGCACCACGTGAATTCCGGCGGCCGTCAGCTCATCGAGCGCGGCGACCGTCGTGGTGTTGAGGCTTTGCGCCCCGGAGGAACCGCCGGTGACCAGGAGTACCGGAGCTTCATCGGTGAGTCCGAAATACGCGCGTGCTTCCTCGCGCAACGCGTTGCGGTCCATCAGCGCAATATTCGAGCGCATCGGCATGCCCACCTGGCGTTCCTTGGGTAACCCCGTATTGGCGAAGGTGGTTCCGACCGCAACGGCGTGTTTGGCACCCAACTTATTGGCCATGCCGGCAACCGAATTCGCCTCATGGACAAAGGTCGGTATCCCCAGCTGCTTTGCCGCTAAATAGGCTGGTGTGCATACGTAGCCGCCCACGCCGAGCAGTGCTTCGGCCCCGCTTACGCGCAGGGTCCGCTTCGCCTGGCTTAGCGCCTTGAGGAATCGAAATGGGAACTTGAGCAGATCCAGCGAAATACTGCGGGGCATCGGCGCCTTGGGAATCAGCTCCAGCCGATATCCAGCTTCCGGCACCAGCTTCGTTTCGAGTCCGCCCGGGGATCCCAGCGCGAGGATTTCTGCTTGATGCTCCCGTTTGCGGACCGCATCGGCGATCGCCAGCATCGGCGAGATATGGCCGGCGGTTCCGCCTCCGGCAACGACCAGACGGATCGGATCACTCATGGCTTTTTCTACTCCTTGGGTCCAAGACCGGCTGTTAGGCAATAACGTAGGCGAATACTACTTTTTAGGCTTCTTGGCATCCTCGACAAGGGTAGCCAATGCGGCGACCTTTTGGGCGCGAGCCGAACACAGGACAAAACCCATGGCGAGCATTACGGCCAGCATGGCCGAGCCACCGGAAGAGATGAACGGCAAAGGCACGCCGATGACCGGCAGCAGTCCGCTCACGGTGCCGAGGTTGATGAACGTCTGGCCAATGATCCACGAAGAAATGCACCCCATGAGGACCTTCGTGTACAGGTCATTTGCGCGCATCGAAATGCGGTACATGGCCAAGGCCAAAAGCGCGAACATGGACAGCACGAAGAGCACTCCGACAAAGCCGAACTCTTCACCAAGAATTGAGAAGATAAAGTCGTTTTGAGCTTCCGGAACATAGGACCACTTCAACCGTGATTGCCCGGCGCCAACACCGAACCAGCCGCCGGATGCAAAGGCATGAAGTCCCATGCTCGACTGGTAGCAGATCCTGTCGTCGGGTCCGCAGTCGATGTTCAGCCACGCCAGCACTCGGGCACGGCGGTTGCTAGAGGCAAAAACCAAGACCGAGAGCACGATAAAACCCGCGGCGCCGGTCAGGGCCAGCCACTTGACCTTGAGCCCGCCGAGAAATAATGCGGTGGCGATGATCAGGATGAGGATCAGCGCGGTACCCACATCCTTGCCCCACAGCACCAGCAGGAGGATGGCGCCGCCGACGGGAGCAACTACTGGAATGAACAGGTGCTTGTAGTCATGCAGCATGCCCTGTTTCTTTTCCAGCATGAACGCGGCAAAAACCGCCAACGCCAGCTTGGCGAATTCACTGGGCTGCAGCCCCACGGTGGCGGTGATGCGGATCCAGTTTCGGTTGCCCAAGACCTCATGGCCCAACGTGGTGAAGGCCACCAGGAAGAGCAGCCCGAACGCGATGATTGCCGCCGGCCAGGCGAGCCGCTTCAAGGACTCTGGTTTGAAAAATTGCATGACGATCATGCACGCGATCCCCAATGCGGCAAACATCGCCTGGGAGATTGCCACCTCAAAGCCATCGTTTCCGCGCGCGATCGCCTCGACCGATGCCGAGGACTGGACCATCAGCACACCGAAGACGGCTAGGGCAATGGAGGTGACGAACACCAGCATGTAGTCAATGGAGGCGGTCCGGGCACTACCGGATTCGATATTGCCGATGAGCCGAGAAATCGGGGAGATTTTAGGCTTTCCGTTCTTGGCTTTTTTGCCACGTGGTGACGCCATATCTGCCTCCCGTCCCGTCCGCTGCTTACTTGGTTTCTTCGGTGCCCGCATCCATCAGATCACTGACCGCGCTGATAAATGCGTTGCCACGCTGGGCGTAGGAACTGAATTGATCCATCGATGCCGCGGCCGGAGCCATCAGCACGGTGTCGCCGGCTTGAGCTAGTTCTGCCGCCTTGCGCACCGCTTGGGTCATCACCTGAGTCCCGCTAGGGGCAACGCCCTCGGCGGCTAGCCCTTGAGCGGTAATGTCGATCAGCTGTACCTGCGGTGCCTGTTCGGCCAACGCCGCACGCAGCGAATCGTTGTCCGTGCCGATCAGCAGCACGGCTCGTAGCCGTTGGGCATGCTCCTTGACCAGCTCGGTGTAGTCCACGCCCTTGGACAGGCCGCCGGCGATCCACAGCACCGAGCTGAACGCCGCAAGGGAAGCATTTGCCGCATGCGGGTTAGTTGCCTTGGAGTCGTTGATCCACAAGATCTCATCGCGACGCGCCACCGCTTGGATGCGGTGCGCTCCGGAATCAAACCCGCTAAGCCCCTTGGCGATCGCTTCGGCTTCCACCCCGTAGGCGCGGGCCAAGGTGGCCGCCGCCGCGGCGTTGGCCGCGGTATGCCGTGGAACGATCTCGCCGATATCTTTCAGCGCCACCAGTTCAAGCGCGTTGGTCCGGCGATCTTCGATGAATGCGCGGTCCACCAGCAGTCCTTCGACGATGCCTACGGTGGAAACCGCTGGGCTGTCGGTGGAGAAGCCAATGGCCCTGCAGCCTTCGACAACATCCGCGTTCTCGACCATTTTGAGCGTCGGCGCATCGGCAGTGTTGAAGATCGCGGCGACTTCGGTGCGTTCGTAGATCTTGGCCTTGTCGGCCTTGTAGCCTTCGAATCCACCATGCCAATCGACATGGTCCTCCGCGATGTTCAGCACCACCGAGGCGAGCGGCGAAATGCTGTGGGTGTAGTGCAGCTGGAAGCTGGAGAGCTCAACGACGAACACGTCGTATTCCACCGGTTCGCGCACCGCATCGAGAATCGGGGTGCCGACGTTGCCCACGGCGATCGCCCGCAGGCCGGCGGCCTGCAAGATGGCCTCGGTCATTCCTACCGTGGTGGTCTTGCCGTTCGTGCCGGTGATCGCCAGCCACTTCGGCGCGGTACGCCCGGCGCGGTTCTGGACCCGCCAGGCCAGTTCGATGTCGCCCCAGATTTCGATGCCGGCATCCGCGGCTTGAAGCAAGATCGGGTGACGCGGATTCCAGCCTGGCGAGACGATCACCAGGTCTGGCGCAGCGCCATCGACCTGTGGCAGCGAAGCGACGTGCTGCTCGCCGAGCAGCACCTCGTGGGCTCCGACCAGCTTGAGCGTTTCGGCGCGCTGGGCGTTGATCTTATCGTCGCGGCCGTCGATGACGCTGACGATCGCGCCCAGCTCGATCAGGGTATCCGCGGCAGAGAAACCGGAAAGCCCGAGACCCGCAACGAGAACGCGCAGGCCCTTCCAATTAGCATCCCAGCTTCTCAGATCGGCCAGTTTTTCACTCACAGTGCGACAACCCATTCGGAGTAGAACAGACCCAGTCCGGCTGCCACGAACAGTCCGGCCAGAATCCAGAATCGAATAACAACATTCTCTTCGGACCAGCCGGAGAGCTCAAAGTGATGCTGCAGGGGCGCCATCTTGAACACGCGCTTGCCGCCGGAAAGCTTGAAGTAACCCACCTGGATGATTACCGACAGGGTAATGATCACGAACAGCCCGGCGATAACTAGCAGCAGCAGCTGCGTGCGCGAAAGAATGGCCATGGCCGCCACGGCGCCGCCGATGGCCAAGGAACCGGTATCACCCATGAAAATCTTTGCCGGCTTGGCGTTCCACCACAGGAATGCGATCAGCGCACCGGAGATGGTGGCGCCGAGCAGCGCCAGATCCTGCGGGTCACGCACGGTGTAGCAGACTTCCATGGCGTTGGCGTTGCCGCAGGCCTGGTTCTGCTGCCAGATGCCGATCAAGGTGTACGCGCTGAACACCATGATCGAGGCCCCGGTCGCCAAGCCGTCCAGGCCGTCGGTGAGGTTCACGCCGTTGGTGGTGGCGGTGACGATGAAGTTTGCCCAAAGCACGAACAGGATCAAGCCGAGCATTGGTCCGGCAAAGGCCAGATCGATGTTCAGGTCGCGCAAGAAGGAGATCGCGGTGGACGCCGGGGTCAGGCCCTGGCTGTTGGGGAACTGCAAGGCGAGGATGGCGAAGCTGATGCCCACGATCGCCTGCAGGACGATCTTCTGGTAGGCACGCAGGCCCAGGGAACGCTTCTTGGCGATCTTGATGAAGTCGTCGAGGAAGCCGACCAGGCCCATTCCGCCAAAGAGCAGCAGCACCAGCAAACCGCTAGCGGTGATGCCCGAGGAGGTGCGTCCCATTAATCCGAGGATCAGGTGCGTGGCAAAGTAGGCGACGAACACCGCAAGCACAAAGACCACCCCGCCCATGGTGGGGGTGCCGGACTTCACCGCGTGCGAATTGGGGCCGTCGTCGCGCACGACCTGGCCGTACTGCTTTTTGGTGAGCAGCCGAATGTATAACGGCATCGCCACCATGGTCAGCACCAGGGCAATGCCTGCGCCTAGAATCAATGCGATCACGCGTCTTCGCCTTCTTTCACAAGTGCAGCGATGTCATCGCCCAGGTGCCGCAGACCGGCCCCATTTGAGGATTTAAACAGGACAATATCTCCAGGTAGTAGCTGCTCTTGAAGCAAGGTACGTGCTTCGTCTAGATCTTCCACAAAATAAGCTTCGTCTCCCCAGCTGCCTTCAAGCACCGCCGAATTATAGGCAAGTTTCGCGCCCCAGCCGATGACCAGCAATTTCTTGATGTTCATGCGTACCGCGATCCGTCCCAGCACATCATGCTCATGCCGGGAGTCGTCGCCGAGTTCAAGCATTTCGCCCAGTACCGCCCAAGTGCGCCGGGCGTGGCCCTGCTCATCGGGCAGGCCGAGCTCGGCCAAGGTGCGTAGCGCGGCGCGCATGGATTCCGGGTTTGCGTTGTAGGCGTCATTGATGATGGTGACGCCGTCGGCCCGCTCGATGCGCTCCATCCGCCAGCGGCTGCCGGCGGCCAACCCATCAAGGGTCTCGGCGATCTGCGCTGACGCGATCCCGAGTTCAAAGGCTGCGCTCGCGGCGGCGAGAATGTTGCTCACGTGGTGGCGGCCCAGCAGGCCGGAGGTGATCCGCTGGCTGTAGCCGTCGGCGAATTCGAGGGTCAGCTCGGGCTGGCCTTGCGCATTAACCACAACATCGCTGGCCCAAACGCTGGCGTTCTGTGGCTTTCCTTGGATGCTGCCGAAGTACCGGACCGCTCCCCCGGAGCGGTCCGCCATGCGCGCTACCCTGGCATCTTCGAAGTTCAGCAAGGCGGTCCCGGAGGCGTCCAAGGCCTCGACGAGTTCGCCCTTGGCTTTTTCAATGTTTTCGACTCCGCCGAATTCACCGGCATGCGCGGTCCCGACGCAGAGCACTACGCCAAGCTTCGGGCGAACCATGTCGGTCAGGTAGGTCAGGTGTCCCACGCCGGTGGCGCCCATTTCGATTACCAGATATTTGGTTTCCTCGGTGGCGGTGAACACCGTCAGCGGAACGCCGACTTCGCCGTTGTAGGAACCGATCGGCGAAACGGTCGGTGCGACCTTGTCCAAGATCGTCGCCAGCAGGTCTTTGGTGGTGGTCTTTCCGGCCGAACCGGTAATCCCGATCACCACGGCATCGTTCCGGGTCTTCAGGTATTTGACGATGTGCGCGGCAATCTGGCCCATGGCTTCGACCGCGTCTTCGACGATGATTGCCGGGTGCTCGACCCGCCGGTCATCTAAGGTGATGCGTTCGGCCAAGGCCAGCACGGCACCACCGGCGAGAGCCTTGTCGATGAAGGCGTGCCCGTCGGAGAACTCACCGGGCTTGGCGACAAAGAGGGCTCCGGGAAGCACGTCACGCGAATCGGTGGTGACCGATGAGATGACGGTGGATGGGACGACAGAAGCTGTCGCGCGACCCCCGGTGATCGCGAGCAGGTCGGAGAAGGACAAATCAATCATGGCAATTAGGACTTTACACTTGTGCGGCCGTGGTCGAGGACTTCTGTGAGCTAGTAAATGGTCACAAATCCATGAAGTTTTAGGGCGTTGGCCAATTCGATGCGGTCATCGAGGGCAACGTCAATTCCCGCTACGTCTTGGCTGACTTCGTGTCCACGACCGGCGATGAGGATCGCATCTTGGACCCCCGCCAAACTCACAGCGAACTCTACGGCTTTAGCGCGTGGCGCGATGTTGAACAGCTGCACCTGCCGGCGTTCGCCTTCGATGACAGCGCGCGCTCCGGATGCGACTTGCTCGCGAATCGGTGCGGGGTCTTCGCCGTGCGGGTCGTCGTCGGTGACGATGACGATATCGGCGTGGCGTGCGGCTACCGCGCCCATGTCCGGCCGCTTGGTCTTGTCGCGTTCACCGGTGGCGCCAAAGACGATGATCCGCCGGCCCTGCTCTCCGGTGCGTACCGAGTCCAGAGCCTTAGCCAGTGCGTCGGAATTGTGCGCGAAGTCCACCACGGCAACCGGGGCTTCGCCGATCACCTGCATGCGTCCGGGAACCGACACGGACAACGGTTCGAACTCCTCCAGCACCTGTTGCAGCGTATCGAGGTCAACTCCGCTGCTAAGCACCATGAGCGTGGCCAGCGCCGCGTTGGCGACGTTGAATAGGCCCGGCAGCCCGGTACGCGCATGCAGGGTTCGCCCGTCGCGGTGCACGATGGAGAATTTATGTCCAAGCGCACTAGGCGCAAGGTCAGTGACTATCCAGTCGGCGGTCCCGTTGGCAGCGTCGAGGCTCAGCGATTCGGTGGGGATCAGGGCCTGCTCCGCCAAGCGCTGGCCGTACGGATCGTCTACCATCACCACCGCGCGTTCGCTATGCTGCGAGTTAAACAGCTTCGCCTTGGTCTGGAAGTACTCCTCCATCGAACCGTGCAGGTCTAAGTGGTCTTGGGTGAGATTGGTATATCCGGAGACCGCAAATCGAAGTCCGTCCACTCGGCCATAGCTCAGTGAGTGGCTGGAGACTTCCATGGCCACGGTGGCGACTTCTTGCTCCTGCATCCGCGCCAGGACACCATGCAGCTGGGTGGCCTCGGGCGTGGTCAGCACGCTGGGGATGATCTGGCCGCGAGCAGACATTTCGATGGTGCCCACGAGGCCTGAGTGCCTGCCCAGGGCCTCGGTTATCGCGCGAATCATGTAGCTTGTCGTGGTTTTGCCATTGGTGCCGGTGACCGCGAGCAGCTGTGGGCAGCGTGTATCTGTGCCGTAGACGCTGCTAGCGGCTTGGGCGGCTATCTGCCGGACGTTCGGCACCACTGCTACCGGGATTGACAGTTCGGCTGGCAAGAACTCCAGCCCGGCAGGATCGGTGATCAGGGCAACTGCACCGTGTTCGAGCGCAGCCGCAAGGAATTCGGCTCCGTGCCGTTTGGCACCCGAAATCGCTAGGAACACGTCTCCCGGCTGAACGATCTGCGGGTTCAGGCTCACACCGGTAATGTGCGGATTAAGCCCGGTACCTCGGTCCTTTGCAGTTGCGGCAACCGTCACGCAGAGCCGGTCAAAGCTGATTCCCTTGACCGATTGGGGTCGTAAATAACGTTCCAGCTCGCGTGGCGTGCCTGATTCCTGGACTACCAAGGTTTCTTTTGTTCCTTACCAACGAAGACGTCGTACGACTCAGATTTAGTGGAGCTTGGCGGCACGTTGTAGGTGTTGAGCACGTGGCTCATCACCTCGGTGAACGTGTCGGCGACCGAAAAGTTCTTCCAGCTGCCTTGTGGACGGTACATGGTTGCCACCACAACGTATTGCGGGTCATCCAGTGGTGCTACGCCGGCAAACGAATAGCTGTATCCGTCGTAGCCTTTGTCGCTGGCGGCCTGGCCGGTACCGGTCTTTCCGCCTACCCGGTAGCCCGGTATCTTCATTTTAGTACCGGTGCCGGATTCCACGACACCTTCCATGAGTTTGAGCATCTCTTTAGATGTCGTCTTTTTCACAACTCGGGTAGTTTTCGGGGTTTCAGGTTTGGTGATGCTGCCGTCTTCGTTCTTGTACCCCTCGATGAGGCTTGGAGCAATCAGTTCGCCGCCGTTGGCCAAGGCTTGGAAGATCGATGCCGTGTGCAGCACCGTCTGGGAATAGCCCTGGCCGAACATGGTGGTGTACTGCTGGCGTCGGTCCCAATTCTCGGGTTTTGCCAGCTGACCGGCGCTGGCACCATTCAGACCAAGGTAGATCGGGCTGCCCAGCCCAAACTTGCGCATGTAGTCATAGCGTTCCTTGTTGCTGAGCTTATTGCCAACCATCACCGTGCCGGTGTTGTAGGATCGGGCGAAGATTCCGGCCACGGTCATGTCATAGGTGGCGTGCGGCAACGAGTCGTGGATCGTCTCTCTGGTGACCGTCACTTTGTTCGGGACGCGCATTTCGGTCTTCGCAGTCACCGCACCTTGGTCTATCGCCGCGGCGAAGATGGCGGCTTTGCCTGTGGAGCCTGGTTCAAAGGCACGGGTGATGGCCACCGAACGCCGGAATTCCGGGTCGGTGGCTCCCGGATCGTTGGGATCCAGCTGGGCAGAGTCGCCGATGGCAAGAATCTTGCCGGTCTTCACTTCTTCGACGACGACCGAAACCCATTCAGCGTTGAATTCTTTCTGCTTCTTTTCGGCTTCACGCTGGGCCACATAGTTCACGTCGGAATCGATGGTGAGCATCACGTCCTGGCCATTGACCGCGGGAGTTTCTTCGACTTCGGTGACCGGGATGCGCACGCCGTCGGCGCTCACCTCGATCTTGCGGCTGCCGTTGGTTCCCTTCAGATGCTCCTCTTGGCTCAGTTCGAGCCCTTCGGCGCCGACCACGGTGGTCTGGTCTTCGGAATTGCGAACAAAGCCAAGCAACGGTCCGGCAATGACGCCTTGCGGATATTGCCTTTCGCTGCGCAGTAATGGCGTCAGACGAGGGATGCCAACTTCCATGACTTCGTTCTTGACTTCTGGGGTGACTCCCTTGGCAAGAACCACGTAGCCTTTGGGCTTGGCGTCATCCTGCGGCTGAACCGATTTGGCAAGGTCTTCGGGGTTCTGCTCAAGAATTTCCGCAAGTTCCTGGATCGCCTGGTCCCAGCCGATGAACTCGCTGCCGTTAGTCCCATCACGCTTGGCGCGGCGGATTTGATCTCGTTGATCACGCTGATCGATCACCAGGTCGTATCGATCCACGCTGACCGACAACAAGGTTCCCTTGCGATCGACAATTGAACCGCGAGTCGGCGCGATGATTTCTTCGCGCTGACGATCGGCCTGAGCGGCGTCGGCGACGGTGGAAGCGTTGATGCCTTGCACCCAAAATAGCCGACCAGCAATCGCCAGGAGTGCTGCCAAAGATAGGATCAGCAAAAAGCGCATGCGCTTTTTTGCGGTTTCCAGTGCGGTCGAGTTCACGGTGATACTCAGTCCCCTCAACGTGGTTTCTTGACAGCGAGAATTACCGCCGTAGTCCTAGCTTAGAAAGCGAAAGTTAGTTCGTCGGGGATTTGATCATTGGTGCCGGGATCGTGCCGCCGTTGAGCTCGCTGTCGTTGAAGACCGGACGCCCGTCATCAGCGACCTTGCGAGTTGCCGCCTCTTCCTTCGCCTCGGACTTCGTGGAGTCCTTGGAATCCGATGCCTCATTAGAGGTTTTGGATTCGTCCTTGGAATTCTGCCCCACGGTGGGAGCAGGAGCCTTCGACTCGCTCTTTTTCGTGTCAGCCTTCTCGCGGATGCTTTGTCCTGGCAACGGGAGCGTCGCATAATTTGCGGCGTTTCCTTCTGCAGTGACGGCCTTGTCGGCTGATTTCTTGATGCTGTTGTCTGATAGGTCGACGAGACCCGGTGCTCCCGGAGCCACCAGGCCTATCGCTTTGGCCTCCTTGGCGAGCGCCTGTGGAGCGGACAACGACTGGGCTTCCTTCAACAACGCTTGGTTCTCCTGAGAGAGAGCGCGTTCTTGGTTTCGCAAGGAGACGATGTCGTACTGGCGCTGCGCGACCGAGGTATTCATGAAAACGAGCGTGACCATAACCGCGAAGGCCAGCAGGACTAAAGCGATTACCATGACGAGCATTGAGCGTTTATTCGTCTCGTTCATTCGAGGAACGAGCGAGAGCGTCACACGCTGCCGAGGGTCATTGCCAGCCAGTTCGCTCGCCGCCACCGGCTCCGGACGAACATCGCGAGCGGCACTACCTTCTACAACCGGCTGTGCGGTCATAGCGGCAGTCTTCAATACTCGACGTTGGGCTCGTTGGCTCATGGCTAGCTCCTTTTCAGAACTCTTTCGACCGCCCGTAAGCGGGCCGATGCAGCGCGTGGGTTTTCTGCAATTTCTGCTTCGTTCGGCTTTTCGGTGCCCTTAGTCAGAACCTTGAATTCAGCCTTGTGCTCTTCCAGCTCGACCGGGAAGCCCGGTGGCGCGGAGGAAGTTGAGCCCTTCACGAAGTGACGTTTGGTGATCTTGTCTTCCAGCGAGTGATAGCTCATCACGACCACTCGACCACCAATATTCAATGAAGACATTGAGGCAGGAATAGCCCGCTCCAGTACATCGAGTTCTTCATTGACCGCAATACGCAACGCTTGGAAGGTCCGCTTGGCCGGGTGGCCGGAAGTACGAGCGGCAGCAGCTGGAACGACTGTTCGGATCACGTCCACCAGTTGGGCGGTGGTGGTGATTCGTTCTTTATCCCTGGCTTCGACGATTGCGGTGGAAATTCGACCCGCGAATTTCTCTTCACCCCACTGCCGAATGATGCGCAGCAGCTTTTCACGGTCCAAGTCGTTGACTAGATCTTCGGCAGTTGGACCTACCGAGGTGTCCATTCGCATATCCAATGGTGCATCGTAGGAATAGGCGAATCCGCGTTCGCGTTCGTCTAATTGAAGCGACGAGACGCCCAGATCAAAGAGGACACCATCGATTCCCGGGTAGCCGAGGTCTTCGACAACATCTGAAATTTCGTCGTACACCGCATGAACCAAATCAACGCGCGAGGCGTAGGGCTTGAGCCGTGCACCTGCAAGCTCGTGGGCTTGTTCATCGCGGTCGAGGCCGATCAAGTGGAGGTTGTCGAAGCGCTGGAGAATGGCTTCGGAGTGCCCGCCCATTCCTAAAGTGCAGTCCACGACGATTGCCTTGCGTCCGGCGGCGTTGGCGCGTTCGATGCCCGGTGCCAAGAGATTGACACATCGATCCAGTAATACCGGAACGTGTCGTTCCGATGCGGGTCGTTGAGAATCTTGATTCGGCACTGCGCCCCCTTTCGCTATCGTCGTGTTCGCTGGATTCAGATCCCCCTCCAACCTTGTAACGGCGATCGTCGATCTGGCTCCGGGGAAGTGGAGCCAGAGCAAGTCCCCCTGAAGGTGGCTGGAGATCTCAACCCAGCGCTCTTACCTGATGTGGATGTAAACCGGCTCCTGTTGGAGCCTTAGTCTTCATCCGTTTCGGAAAATACGTCTTCCTGTTCCTGCAAGTACTGCTGCCATGCCGTGGAGTCCCAAATTTCTATGCGGTTGCCCGCACCAATGACCGTCACTTCACGGTCAAGGTCTCCATAGTTTCGCAATACTTGAGGAATCGTGACTCGTCCTTGCTTATCCGGCACTTCGTCGGAAGCTCCGGACAAGAAAACACGTGCATAGTCTCGCGCCTTACGCGAGGTAAGCGATGCCTGAGCTAATTGCTCATGCTGCTTCTCGAACTCTCGTTGGCTGAAAACATAAATGCAGCGCTCCTGCCCACGGGTCAATACGAGTCCGTAAGACAGATCGTCACGATATTTTGCGGGGAGAATCAGCCGGCCCTTTTCATCAAGTCGGGGCGTGTAAGTTCCAAGGAACATGCACACCGCCTTTCATGTGAAGTGGCTGGAAACCCCAATTCCCTCTACTGCACTCCACTTTACTCCACAACCCTCCACTGTCAACGCAATCCAACCGTTTTCGCGAGGGGTTGGACATAAAAAATGCCGTGTTTTGGCGGGTTTTTCCCAGCATGCATTGTGGAGGGCTCCAGGGGCGAGAACGTGCGCACCTCGAAATTCGACCAAGAAATTACCGAGATACCGCTACTTTCGGGCCTTTTGGGCGAATGGGGAGGGCGGTGGAGGGAGACGGGGAGGAAAGTGGGGAATCGTTAGGAAGCGGTGAGAATGTGTTTCCTAGGAATCTGCCGAGAATCGACGTAGCGCGTGTCGACGGTTGAAAAGACCGTTAAAAAGAAAAAGAGGTGCAACCCCAATAAAGGGTTACACCTCGTAAATAAGGATTCTAGCCGTCGGATTGGTCCCGCTTGCGCTGATTCCATTTTTCTTCCAGACCGCTCATGAACTGCGAGTTTCCCGGGCCGGATGATTTTGAATCGGCTGGCGCCTTCGCACCACCAACCTTGCCTGCTGCAGACTTGGCCAGGCCCAGCAGTACCCCACCGAACATGACGGCGAAACCAACAACACCCACGATGATGAGCTGCTGCGAAATGCCATAAATTAGACCAGCAAGCCCAACTATGACCAGAAGCGCGCCGAGTGCAATGTTGCGCGTTGAAAGGCGACCACTGCTAGCTGGAGCTTTCATACTGGAGGCGAAGCGGCGGTCTTCGTGCAGCTGCTTTTCCAACTGCTCCAACAGACGTTGCTCGTGCTCTGATAGCGGCATCGTCTTCTCCTTCCAATCACTGCTGTAGCGGTCATCCACCGCCTACAGGTATAACGCACAACCACTTGGAAACGTTCCAATCGGTATTTGCTACCTACTTATTAGGATAGTCTCTTTTACCGCTACCCTGCTAGTTGATCTTCAGCTCTTTCAGGCAACTTCATAGCTACGCCGATTAAAGCTATTTTTCTTTGGGTCGAAGGAAGCGGGCCGGAGCTAATCCGGAGTCAGGGAATCGTTGGCTTATTTCGTCCGCAACCCTCTCAGCTTCGCGGGTTTTGCCCTCCGCTGGATCCAAACTGAGCTGAATGCCCAACTCAGGGTCGCTTAGCCTTTCTGCCTTCACTCCCACAAGCCGTACCGGCTGCGGCAACGGAGTCATCCGACGCAATAGTTCGATGGCACTTTGACTTATTGCGGAAGACGAGTCTGTTGGCGCGGCCAAAGTACGGGATCGTGTTACGCCAGTAAAATCTTGGTATTTCAGTTTGAGGCCCACTGCGGATGCGGCTTTATTGGAGGCGCGAAGCCGCTGGCCTATCCGGTGTCCTAGTCTGAGCAATTCTTCTTCCAGCAATTCGAGGTCCGCAATATCGCCGGCAAAGGTATGTTCGGCAGAAATGCTCTTTTCTTCCCTAGTGGTCTGAACTGCTCGGTTATCGATGCCATGGGCCAGCAGGTGCAAGGAACGGCCGTGTTCACCAAAACGTTGGATCATACGTGATTGGGGCTCGTCGGCTAATTGCTCGATAGTTTCGATCGCCAACGCGTGAAGTTGTTCTCCAGTTTTCTTCCCGACACCCCACATCGCCGATACTGGCAATTGATGCAGAAACTCCGTGGTTCGTTCTGGTGCGACGACGATCAGCCCATTGGGCTTGGCATGCGTAGAGGCAAGTTTTGCGACAAACTTGTTTCGAGCAATGCCGATGCTGGAGGGTAGATTCAATTCCTCGGCCAGGTGGGCGCGAATTCGGTGAGCGATCGCGACCGGGCCACCGAGCAACCTCATGCTTCCGGTGACGTCAAGGAACGCTTCGTCGATACTTACTTGCTCAACCAAAGGCGTAATAGTCTCAAAGTAGTTCATGATCTGGGCAGAAACCGCAGAGTACACCCCATGCTGCGGTTCGATAATCGTTGCCTGCGGCATCAAGGCGATTGCTTGGCTCATCGGCATAGCCGATCGCACCCCGCGTGCCCGGCAATCATAGGATGCGGATAAGACTACGCTTCGGCCATTTGGAAATCCGACGATCACCGGTTCATGCCTTAACTCGGGACGCTCGCGCAGCTCTACAGACACGAAAAAGGCATCCATATCCACATGCAAGATCGCGCGGTTTTCCAAGACTGACATATCTACAGTCTAGTGAGCGTCACCGACGGATGGCTGGCAAGTGTTAGCAATCCAATATGGGGCCATTCTGCGCTCTGCTAGCAACCCATAAAGATAACGGTAGAGTTGAAACTATCCGTTAGCAGTTCACGCTTAGAAAATGGTTTTGCATGTCGCCGTCTGAATCTCTGTCAGCCCTCGTGTCAGAAGCCGGGGAGGTGAGCCGCACGTACACCGATGCGGTCGCTCATCGCCTGGAAGACTTCTTGTCGTCAAAAAGCGAAGAAGTTGCTCAGATTACTGCCAGCGCCACGGAAATCGTCAACAGCATTCAAGATCTTACTCGTGGCGGAAAGCGGCTTCGTCCGCTATTCGCCTATTGGGGGTTTCTCGGGGCTGGAGGTCAGCCCGACGACGAGAATATTGTTCGTCTGGGCATAGCTCTAGAACTCTTCCAGGGTGCCGCGCTCATCCACGATGACATTATTGACAACTCAGATACTCGTCGAGGCAAACCGAGCGTACACAAGCGCTTTGAGGCCCAGCATTCTTCGCTCGGATTAACTGGGAACGCAGCACAGTACGGCGTAGCGAGCGCCATCCTCACCGGGGACTTGTGCCTATCTCTGAGTGAAGAAGTCTTTGCCGGGATTGACAGCCTAACGCCAGGCACCCGGGCGATCTTCAACAAGATGCGGCTGCAAGTCATGGCGGGACAATATCTGGACGTTCTTGAAGAGTCCGCTGGCTCTGCCTACGATCCGGCCGAGGCAGTTAAGCGCGCTCGCACCATCGTTCGATACAAGTCCGCAAAATACTCGACGGAGAATCCCTTCTTGCTTGGTGGCGCATTGGCTAATGCGAGAGACGAACTCTTGGAAAGCTATAGTGCTTTCGCTTTGCCTTTGGGTGAAGCCTTCCAACTACGGGATGACGTTCTCGGAGTTTTTGGCGATCCATCGGTCACCGGAAAACCTGCTGGCGATGACCTTCGCGAAGGAAAGCGCACCGAATTGATTGCTCATGCCTTGGCGCTAACCGTCCCGGAGGAACGCGAGTTTATCCAAACTCGCCTCGGTGCCCAAAACTTAAGCGATGTGGAAGTTGCCAAAATGAGCAATATTTTGCGGGCGTCTGGCGCGCTGCGGGAAACCGAGTCCAGTATCAGCGATCTGACTACGCAGTCACTGGCAGCACTAGAACGCATCGATGTCGCTCCGCTTCCTTTGGCCGGAATGCATTATCTCAGCGATGCAGTCACTAAGCGAAGCAAATGAACTCTTCGCGCCTCCAAGAACCCGTTACTTCAAAGATTGCTAGCTGAGCAAAGCGCCACCGAATCCTCCTGGAACTCCAATCGCCTTGAACGAGGTACTACTCGGTGAGTCAGCGTAATGCGCGATCTAGGTAGGGTCTCAGGAAAATAACAGAGGTCTCGACCACGTCCAATGCGTTGACGTGGCCGAGACCTCTCTTTTATAAAGACTTTATGGTCTTGTCGAAGGGCCTACCAGGCGAGGGCTTGCGCACGACGACGGATCTCGGTTTTTCGTCCGGTGCGCAAGGCATTCATTGGTGTTCCTGGCAACGACTCATCTTCGGTAAATAGCCACTTGATGGCATCTTCATCCGAATATGCGGCGTCTTGAAGCACCGACAGGGTTCCTTTGAGGCTCTCCACTACAGCGCCGTCAAGAACGAAGTCTGCGGGGATTGACCGCACATGACGCTCACCGATCCGTACGGAAATGATAGCGCGCTCATCGAGCATGCGGTGGACACGTCGAATATCGACGTCAAGAATTTCGGCTAGGTCCGGCAGGGTTAGCCACTGGCCAACGGTTTTTTGAAGTTCATTCACCTCTAAAGGTTCCCACAAATTAGTGAACGGTGCAGAAACTTTAATCCCGACGAGCCACAATGGTTTCCATGCGCCACAGTAGTAGTGTAAATTTTCATGTATCACTTTGATAACAATTGCCACATGAACAACATTGGTGCCGTTACCTAGCATCGTTCGAGTGAAAGTTGTTACCTACACCCCTGATTTGAGGATTGACCCCATGCCACACGAATCGAGCTATGCAGCTAAGCATGCGCTAGGCGTCGTAGCAGGCGCGGCTATACCTGCCGCAGTGATCGGCAGCCTGGCCCTAGCCCCCGCAGTTCAGGCGGCTCCTGTTCCATTGACTCTGAGCCCAAACTCCTTATCGCCAAAAAGCGTCTCACCAGAGACCGTCAAGATCGCTGAAGACCATATCAAGGCGCATCTGCTCGCTTCTCGTGTTTCGACTATGGGACTTCCTGCTAAACGCAGCATCAAGGAAATCAAGGTCGAGCCAGGCTCGTCGTTGTGGAGCATTGCCAGGGAGTATGACACTTCCGTCTCCGAGTTGAAGAAACTCAACAATCTCAAGAACGACGTTATTGTTGCCGGAAAGACTCTTAAGGTTCCGGGCAGTGCTTCCTCATCACAGGAGAAGTCAAAGTCCCAGAGCACTCGAAGCTCGTCATACACGGTCAAAAATGGCGATACGCTTGGGGCAATCGCCGCGAAGCACAATATGAGCTTGTCTTCGTTGCTGAGCAAGAATGATATCTCTGCTAGCTCGCTGATATTCCCAGGCGACAAGCTCACCGTTTCGGGCAGCTCCAAGTCCTCTTCGCCAAAGAGCGAAAGCAAGAACCAAAACTCAGGTTCAAGCTCTTCTGCCTACACGGTCAAAAGCGGAGATACCCTCGGTGGCATCGCAGCCAAGCACAACATGAGCCTCTCAGCCCTGTTGAGCAAGAACAACATTTCAGCTTCGAAGCCAATCTTCCCAGGCGACAAGCTCACCGTTTCGGGCAGCTCCAAGTCCTCTTCGCCAAAGAGCGAAAGCAAGAACCAAAACTCAGGTTCAAGCTCTTCTACTTACACGGTCAAGAGCGGCGACACCCTCGGTGGCATCGCAGTCAAGCACAACATGAGCCTCTCGGCCCTGTTGAGCAAGAACAACATCAGCGCCGGCAAGCACATCTTTCCCGGCGATAAACTAATCGTTTCTGGTGGATCTTCGAGTTCCAAAAATTCTGAGAAGAAGAGCGAACCGAAGAAGTCCGGCAACGCAACCTACACCGTCAAGAGCGGTGACACGCTCGGCGGTATCGCTGGCCAGCACAATATGAAGCTGTCGGCGCTGCTTAACTTGAACCCGCAGGTAAGCACCCAATCTCCGCTGAAGATTGGTGAAAAGCTCAAGGTCTCCGGTTCCTCGGTACAGCCAAACGGCAATGTCGAGAAGAAGGAAGACCGCAAGATCGGCAATACTTTTGAGGGGCGCACCTATCCGGATGCCACCGTCAATGATGCCAATCAGAACAAGAACTACTTAGATTCCGTCTCGGTCCCAAGCCGTGATGAAATGAAAGCCATGATCCGTTCGACCGCTAACAGCATGGGTGTTGACCCTGCACTTGCCATGGCACACGCCATGCAGGAATCTGGCTTCAACATGCGTGCAGTCTCCCCCGCCAACGCCTTGGGCGCCATGCAGGTTATTCCGAGCACCGGCGAGTGGATGTCGTCCCGGCTCGGACGCGATCTGAATTTGCTGAAGCCACAGGACAATGTCGCTGCTGGCGTGGCCACGATCCGTTTCAATCTGGATAACACCGATAGCTTGGATGATGCAATTGCTTCGTACTATCAAGGACTCGGAGGAGTCCGAAAGTACGGGATGTTCGAAGACACCAAGCGTTACGTCGCGAGCGTCAAATCTTTGATGAAGCAGTACAGCTAAACCCAAAGAGTAGTGGGGGCAAGTTCTTTAGGAACTTGCCCCCCACTACTCTTTAACAAATTACTTCTTCGCCTATGCCGTGTACTGCTCGCGCCGGTTGCGGTGTAGCGGCATTTCTATGACAACCTTTGTTCCTTGCGGTTCAGATTGCACCCACTGGATTTCACCAGATAATTCGCTGGTGACCAAGGTGCGCACGATCTGCAATCCCAAACCTTCACGCCGTGGACCGTCTGGCAGGCCATGTCCGTCATCTTGAATCACCACGCGCAGCCAATCTTTACCGTCATGTCCGCGGTACCGATTCGCGAGGAGTCCAACTTCGCCATCCCTGTTAGCTAATCCATGCTCCACCGCGTTTGTCACCAGTTCGTTGATAACCAACGACAGTGGTGTGGCCAAATCGGCATCGAGCATTCCGAATTCGCCTTCGCGCCGCGTAGCAACGCGCTGACCCGGAGAGGCAATTTCGACAATGAGCCGGAACTGACGATCCATCAGGTCATCAAATTTGACGGTTTCGTTCAGGCCCTTGGACAAGAAATCGTGAACCGATGCGATAGTTGAAACGCGCCGCATAGCCTGTTCGAGTCCTTGCTGACCCTCGACTGAGTTCATCCGCCGCGATTGCATGCGCAATAGAGCCGCCACGGTCTGCAGATTATTTTTTACCCTGTGGTGAATCTCGCGAATCGTCGCGTCTTTGGTGACAAGTTCCTTCTCGCGACGTCTGAGCTCAGTGACATCACGGCAAAGCACTAGGGCACCCCAACGTTTCGATTCGTCTCGAAGCGGGATTGCACGAAGAGACAGGGTGACCCCGGAAAATTCGACTTCGGTACGCCAAGGCATTTTGCCTTGCAGCACCAGTGGTAGCGTCTCATCGACAACGCGCCGGTCACTGACCAGGGCCATAGTGAGATCCGCGAGCGGTTGACCTTGAAGAACTTCGGCCGCCCCTAGCCGGCGGAAAGCCGACACTGCGTTCGGGCTGGCGTATTCGACCACCCCGTTGACGTTGAGCCTGATGAATCCATCACCGACACGCGGCGCGCCGCGGCGTGAGCCGGTAGGGCTTGCGAAGTCCGGCCACAGCCCGCGGGTTCCCATGGTGAGAAGGTCCTCGGCGCTCTGCCGGTACACGAGTTCCAGGTTCGAGGGCGTACGTGCCTGATTTGGATCAAAGTGTGAGGTGATCACGGCAACAGGGCGGTGCTGGCGCACCAAGGGAATGGCTTGGACCGAAGTTAATCCGGAAATCAGATCAGCGCTTGGTTGCTCGGCAGATTTTTGCACGCGTTGGCTGTCCCAGGCCTGGTCGACCATGAGTCGCAAATCTCTACGGATCCGCTCTCCCACAAAGTCCGTGTGGAATACGGTGTGGGAGGTAGAAGGCCGTACGTGCGCAAGCGCGACATAGGACCCGTCGCCGGTGGGGAACCAAAGAACAAGATCAGCGAACGCCAGATCTGAGATCAGTTGCCAGTCCCCCACCAGCAGGTGGAGCCAGTCCTCATCACCGGGCCCGAGGTTTGCTTGTTGACGGAGTTGCTCGGTGATGAGGGCCATTAGGGGGTGTTACCTCCGGACGATGGAACGCAGAAGGCGAAGGGCTACAGACAGCGACGCCATGTCGTCGCGTCCGAGGCTGTTTACTTCAGCAAACATTGTCTTCGCACGATCAAGGTTAGCCGCGTTTGCTTCTTCCCAAGCTGCAACACGCTCTGCCGGACCGGCAATCTCCGCACCGTTGTCCAACACGTTCAAGGTCAGATCAATGAGTGTCGTATACAGGTCGTCACGCATTGCTGCACGGGCCAACGCCTGCCAACGATCCGAACGCGGCAGCTTAGTGATCCGATTGAGCAAATCGTCGGCGCCAAACTGGTTGTACAACACGAAGTAGGTCTCGGCGACCTGCTGTGCCGAATACTCGGTACGACCAACCAGTTCGGCGATATCTAACAATGTATAGGATTCGAACTGAGAGGCCCACATGCTTGCTCGATGCTCGTCGATCCCATTGCTGATCGCATCAAGCTGCCATGCGTTGTAACGTTCGAGATCCGACCCGCGCAACAGCGTCGGCAGGCTCTGGCGCAACTCGCTGACGATCGGTTCATAGTTGCCTACGATTTCTTCGACCGGCTGCTGCTGATCAACGCGGTTGATGAACCAACGCGTCGTACGATCAAGCAAGCGACGCATGTCGTGATGCTGTCTTCCCCAGTACGCCACCTCCGTACCAGCGGGTTGGAGGTTGATCGCAGCGAATTGCCGGTCGAAACCATAGATTTCACGCAACGCGGTGAACATCTTGGCGATCTGGACTTCGTTTGCACCGGTTTCTTCCATGGCACGGAAGACATAGGTGACCCCACCGATGTTGATGATGTCATTGGCAACAACGGTCGCAATGATCTCCCGGCGCAATGGGTGAGTTTCCAGCTGATCGCCGAAGCGATCCACTAGCTGCTGCGGGAAGTAGCGGCGTAATGTCGCTACGTAGTACGGATCATCCGCCAGATCGGATTCAGCCAGCGCATGCGCGAGCTGAATTTTGGCGTAGGCGGCCAGCACCGAAATCTCCGGCGCGGTCATCATCTCACCAGCGCTCTTGCGCTGTTCCAGCTCGTCGCTACTTGGCAGGAACTCCAGCTCACGATTCAGATCAGCGTTTTTTTCCAGCCACTGCATCAGTCGCTCGTAGGCGGGAGCCCAGACCTTGGCTGCATGCTTTTCGTTCAGCAGTAGCACGTTCTGATCAAAATTGGCCTGCAGCACCAGGTCGCCCACATTGTCCGTCATCGACAACAAGAAATCGGTGCGTTCTTCAGCGGTGAGCTTTCCCGCCTTGATCTGCCGGTCTACGAAGATCTTGATGTTGACTTCACGGTCCGACGTATCTACACCGGCAGAGTTATCGATGGCGTCGGTATTGAGGATAACGCCATTGCGGGCTGCCTCGATGCGGCCAAGCTGCGTCATGCCCAGGTTTCCGCCCTCGCCGATGACCTTGACGCGAATTGCGCCGCCATCAACACGGATCGCGTCGTTGGCGCGATCGCCCACCTGTGCGTGTGTTTCGGCGCTGGATTTCACATAGGTTCCGATGCCGCCGTTGTAGAGCAGGTCAACTGGTGCCGACAGAATCGCCTTGAGCAATTCGTTTGGGCTCAGCTTAGTGACCGAGGGGTCCAAGCCCAGGACTTCGCGTACCTGCACGCTAATCGGGACCGACTTCAAGCTGCGGGAGTAGACTCCGCCGCCTTCGGAAATCAGTTCCTTGTTGTAGTCTGCCCAGCTGGAGCGCGGAAGATCGTATAGCCGCTGGCGCTCGACAAAGGAGGCTTCCGGCGCCGGGTTTGGATCTAGGAAAATGTCGCGGTGGTCGAATGCGGCGACCAGCTTCACGGTACGGGTGCGCAGTAGTCCATTGCCAAAGACGTCGCCTGACATGTCGCCAACGCCTACAGCGGTGAACTCTTCACGCTGAGTATCCAGACCAAGTTCGAAGAAGTGGCGCTTGACCGATTCCCATGCGCCACGGGCGGTAATGCCCATGCCTTTATGGTCATAGCCTACGGAGCCACCCGAGGCGAAGGCGTCACCCAGCCAGTGGCCCTTCTCCTGCGAAATCGAGTTGGCGATGTCTGAGAAGCTTGCTGTGCCCTTGTCCGCAGCCACTACCAGATAGGTGTCATCCCCGTCGTGGCGCACCACATTAGCTGGTGACTCGACGTGCTCGCCATTTTCATCGGTGACCAGATTATCGGTCAAATCCAGCAAGGTCCGGATAAAGATGCGGTAGGAGGCTTTGCCTTCTTCCATCCAAGCTGCCCGATCTACTGCCGGACTAGGTAGCTGCTTGGCGTAGAAACCGCCCTTTGCTCCGGTAGGCACAATCACCGAGTTCTTGACCATCTGCGCCTTGACCAGACCCAGCACTTCGGTGCGGAAGTCCTCTCGACGATCGGACCAGCGCAGGCCACCGCGGGCAACCGCACCGAACCGGAAATGCACACCCTCGACACGTGGCGAGTAGACCCACATTTCATGCCTTGGCCGTGGGAATGGGGCAAAGTCAATCTCTTCGGGTGCGAGCTTGAAGGCCAGCGCGAGACGTTCGGTGTAGTAGTTCGTCCGCTTGGTTGCCTCTATGACCTTTACGAAACGGCGAAGCAGCGTGTCCGCGTCTAAGGTAGGCACATTTTCAAGTGCTTCGTCGATCTGTGCCAGAGCCTGATCCCGTGCCGAAGTTGAAGCCGCAGCAGAGAGCGAAGGATCGAAGGTGGCATGGAACAAATCGACGATACCGTGTGTCACTGCCGCATTGTTGACCAGGGTCGATGCGATGAATCCGGTGGAATTCGAAATGCCAAGCTGCAAAAGGTAGTGCGCGTAGGCACGAAGCATGGCGACTTCCTGCCAGCTTAACCCTTCACGCAGCACCAGCGCATTGAGCTTGTCCGATTCGGCGGCGTTGCGAACCACGGCAGAGTAGGCGTCGGCAAGTTTGGCTTCGATGGTGGCGAAGTCGATTTCTGGATCAACCTTCAGCCCCATGTCATAGATGTACCGCGCGCCGATGCCTTCGGGGTTCAGCTCATACGGGCGCTCATCAACCACATCAAGGCCCAAATCCTGCAGTACGGGCAGGATCCCTGAAAGCAGCAACGGCCGGTCTACAAAGATTTTCATTCGCTTGGTGACAGCGGAATCTTCGTCATTGGCAGCATCGTAGAAGGAAACGACTGGTCCTTGCTGATCCGGAGCATCAAGCTCCTCCAGCAGATCGATGTCGGCCAGTGCATCTTCAATCTCAAATTGCACCTTGTACGCTGCGGGGAATGCGCCGGCCCACGAATTGGCCAGGTGGTTGGCTTCGCCCGGTTCGAGACTATTCCGTGCGGTGTCGGTAATGGCGTCGTTCCAGGAGCGAACGGCCTTGGCGATTCGATTCTCCAACGCCTTGCGATCCACCACCGGGGTCAGCCCATGGTGCTGAAGGCGAAGTCGATAGAACAGCCGGACCAAGGCGCCGGCTCCGAGCTGCGCTTCATATTCGGTAGACACCGGATTGAAGCTGGAATCCAGCTCTTTTTCGATACGCTGTCGCACATCGGTGGAGAACCTGTCGCGTGGCAGATACACCATTGCGGTCACAAAGCGCCCGTAGGAGTCAGTGCGCAGGAAGACCGAGGTGCGGCGACGCTCTTGCAGACGCAGAATGCCTAATGCAATTTCGGTCAGGTCGTCTACGGAGATCTGGAACATTTCATCGCGCGGGTAGGACTCTAGGATCGTGACGATGTCCTTGCCGGAGTGCGAGTCTCGGGCGAATCCGGTACTTTTCAGGACCGCTTCGATTTTTTCACGCACCACCGGTACGGTTTTCACACTCGAGGTGTACACCTTGGTAGCAAACAACCCAATGAAGCGGCGCTCACCATTGACGTCGCCGCTGGCATCGAAGCTCTTAACCCCCACATAGTCCAGGTAGACTCCGCGGTGCACGGTGGAACGCGAGTTCGCTTTGGTGATGATCAATGCGCGCTTGTCGCGGGCCGTCGCGCGGCCACGCTTGGTCAGGTGCTGTGGGCCCTGGTCCTCCAGGGATCGCATGAGCCCTAGACCGCTTCCTTCACGGGCAACGAGTACGTCTTCCCCGTGCTCCGTGGTCAGATAGTAGTCGCGGTAGCCCAAGAAGGTGAAACGACCGTCCGACATCCAGTTCAGCAGCTCTACCGCTTGGTCGAGATCGGCAATCTCGCCTGCATTGGCGGTCTGCGGCAGCGTCTGGGCAATGCTCTTTGCCCGATCCAGCATTGCGGGCCAGTCCTGCACGGCAACCCGCACGTCGGCAAGGACCTTCAGCAAATTTTCAACGATCGTCACTGCTTCATCGTCGGAGAGGTCGCGTGCGACTTCTACCGAAATCCAGGATTCAACCTTGGTATGGGTGTCGAGCGAGGTCAGCGTGCTGAGATCCGACAAGGCAGCCGTATCGCCACTGGCAACGTGCTGCAACCCCGTGTGCGACAGCTTTTTGATCAGTCCGGTGTCTCGATCGCGGGAGACCACGAAAGTCGGGTGCACGACGAGCTGAATTGGGGCTGAAAGCCGGACCAGTTCCGCGGTGACCGAATCAACCAAGAACGGCATATCGTCGGTGACGATATGTACCACCGAAACACCATTGTTGCGGGTAATAGATACATTGGCCGTATCAACGTCGCGGCCATATCCGATTTCCAAGTGTGCGGCTACTCGCGCCTCGAGCTCGTCGGGCGTAAACGCCGCGACATCTTCTCTAGCGATTTGGCCATAGTACTCGCTCACCAACTGCGAGGTGAGTGTCGCATCCATAAATGATTCTGACATGCTGGATTCCGACGAGTTCAAGTGAACGCCTCCAAGAACGAAGTTCTAATTAATCCGCGTCTTTGCGGATCTCCGATAGAAACCACACTACCGTGTTTTCGAGTACCAAAGTTCAAGGTTTCAGCCGATTCGACGACTCAGTCGCTTCCGTCTCTTTTCCGTGGATTTAATGCCCAGCAAACCCCGTATTTCAGTACGCAATGTACTCTTAGGGGCGATTTCAGCCAAGGGCGATCCGGCTAGTAGCGCCGCATTGCAGCTCACCACGTCTTGGGGCAGGTATCCAGCGATGCAATGATTGGGCCCGAACCGATCCCAGGTTTCCAGGAGACGCCGTTTGGGGCTATGCCCGGTATTCGCAGCACCGAGTTTATTGAAAACAATCTGCAGACTCACTCCGGGGACTTGATCTTCCAATTCATCGATCGCTCGAAGGGCGCGCGGGATCCCTACGCTATCTGCGGCGACAACCATAAATACTTCATCCGAACAGCGAAGCATCTCCACGGTGACCGCGTTGCGCTGAGGCGCTTGGGTGTCAAAGCTCAGTTGTTCGTCCATTTCCACCTGCGATGCGACATCAAGCACCACCAAATCATTGTGTTCACGCAAGACACTTGTCGCACGACGTAGCGCAGACGCTCTCACCTCCGGCCACCTGCTTGACCGCGGCAGACCGGTGGCTACTTTGAGTATCGCAGTACCAACTTCGACGCTCAAGCAAGTTGCATCCAACCTTGCAGGTTCGCGTGATCCCGAGTCAATCACACGACAAAGCTGCGCGATAGATGCGGATTCATCGAGCAGACCCAGCTGTATGGAAATGGACGCGGCAAAAGTATCGGCGTCCAGTATCACCACCGTTTTTCCTGAGAGCGCGGCTTCCACAGCGTAGTTCAGCGCCACCGTGCTTCGGCCCGGTGCACCCGCCGCGCCCCAAAAGCAGACAATTTTTCCGGTCGACAATGTCGCTTGCGCGGAGGTCTCGGTGACCTGTGCTTCGTCTAGCTCATCGGGATGCGTCAATTCACGAAGCGCCTGCACCACGAGTAGTTCTAGCTCCAGCATTGGAACGCTCTCAATTACTTCGAGCATTCCTTGGGTGGTGCCACCGTTTCGAGGTTTTTCGTCCAGCAGTACCAGCACCGTTTGTTGCGAAGTCACCGCGTCGATCTGTTCCAGTGGCGGCAGCAGCTCCCAACCGGACACCAACAGCACGTCTGTTGCGCCCACCGCACAGGCCGCAACGGCCTCCGCAATATCTTCACATACGCGAGTGACCATCAACTCGCCGCGATACCCTTCGATTTGGCGGACAACGTGTTCACCATTTCCCAAGACCACCACCGAGATACTCATTGCTGGGTACCGGCTGGATTGTAGATCACGATAATTCTCGATTCGTTAGCCAAGGCTTGAAGCAATGGCTCGAGATGGTCGGGTTCGACGAGCAGCTCCAGATTGGTACCGTTTTGATTCACGAGTCCCCCTGCGCGGGCAACCCGTGCAGAGACTTCCACCATGCTTGCCAACTGTTCTGGAACTCCGTACGCCGAACCGCCCTTTTCACGTTGGGCAATCCATACATCGACGAAACTACCCGGGGTAATCGCCGGCGTAAGATCCGCTGGCAGATCAATATTGATTGGCCGGCGGGAACCCAATTCGTTGTGCGTAATGGAGTCGTTCGGGATGAACTCACCGGCTCCAATGAAGGTATTGGCGCGGGCGTTGGTAATGAGCTCCGGATTCGCTTCGAGGTATTGAACACCGGATTCCCCGAGTTTCACATTCTCAGTTCGAAGATTTTGCGTCGAGAGTTCTTCTCCCAGAGTGATGTTTGCTCCGGCTACATAAACCTCTGTGGTGTGGTTCAGTTCGCGCACGAGATAAACCGTGCCAACCACTGAAGCCACGACCAGGACCGCGCCCAGGGCCAACCTCGGGTCCTTCCACGTCGGTCGCTTTACTCGCGGTGCACTAGCAGAACGGGTCGTGCCGGTGTTCTGTTCGCCGCTCATGCTCTGTCCTTTGCCCGCGCTAGCTACTTGTTTCGAGAGCCTACGACAAGTTTCCGTTGGTGTGAAGACCTATTCCGGGGCCTGTGGATTATTAGACATCGACGACTTGAACCCAGCCGACCGTATCTAGCGGCAGGAGCTGATAGCCGGTGATACTGCGATCACGCGCGTAATCGTCTCTGGGATGAAGCGCAATGATGAGAAAGTCTTTACCTACCTGCGACAAGGTTCCTTCGGCTACTGGCTTGCCGTTGATGTCATATGCCAAGGTTCGTTGGCGATCACGCAGCACGCCGCGAACCACAGTGGAGAACTTTACTGGCGACAAGCGCCCTGTGAGGTTAGAACCGATCTGATTCATTTCCAGTGAACGCAGCGCCAAATTCTTCACCAGCCAACGCTTTCCTTCATTTTCAAGGCAGAAATATTCTCTACCGATGGGGCCAAGCCTTGCGTTTATTTCGTATTCGCCGGCCAGCTTCAGGGTAATTGCCGATCCTTGAAGCCGAAGCAAGCGCTCATGCATTTGCTCTGTAGCTCGTTCGATACGAATACTTTCCGCTACCTCTTCGCGGAACTGTGCCGCCTGTTGGGCCTCGGCCTGCGCCTCAAGATCTTCAAAAAGGGAATCCCATCGCATGCGCCCACTGTACGAGAGAAGAGTTTTTCGGGAAACCCTCTTCCATAAAATCAATTAAAGTGTCATCATCTATATCTAACTACAGCAAACTGCATCAAATTACATAAAAAGAGGCGAGATGGATGTTCCGCTTAAGGAAGACTTTCATGGTCGGTCTGCTGACTGGTGCAACGTTGGTCATCCTGTTGGCCTTGGCCGAATGGGCCGTACGTTCACGGCCCCACTTCGATCCAGCTGGCGACATGTCGCAGAACTTGCTGGTGTTATTTCTGCTTGGCACCGGAGTCCTCTTTGGTGCGTACCTGATTTTTTATGCTCTCCTGCGCGCGGCAATTAACGCGGCACGCCACGGGCATGGCGGCTTCTTGGAATTGTTGATCCGGTTGGCCCCAAGCTTGGCTCACCGTGCAGTGGGCCCGATCTTAGGAACAACGTTGGCACTGTCCGGAACCGGCATTGCCAACGGCGCGACGACTCCTCACCCGGATATCTCGCACCACCAAACCGGGGAGCTGGCATCTTTGCCACACAGCCCAGAAACTGCCTCAGCACAGCCAAATACCGAAATCCCAACACCGGGCTGGTTTCCTGGCTCACTGAGCATTCCTATGAACCGACTTCTGGGATCCGGGAATGACCGAAAAAGTGCCTCTGCGCAACCGGATCATGTAGTCGTCGCATCTGGGCAAACCTTATGGAGCATCGCCAACGACTTGCTCAACAGACACGGATCGCCTGCCGAGATTGCCGAGCTTTGGCCGCAAATATATGAGTTGAACCGCCAGGTGATCGGGGAGGACCCAAATCTGCTGCGGCTTGGTATCGAACTGCAGTTGCCCAAAACCGACTAGGGAGGAAAACACCGTGAGCATCGAGTCAGAGCTGCTTGCCAACCGGACAAGAAATAGCAGGGCAGGCAGCTGCCCAAACACACCGATACGCTTCACCGCAGAACATCGCCAGCCCAACGCCAACAGATCGCCACAGCAAATTTCGTTGGCCATGGATCGCATATTTCATCGACCGGCGATTGCACCATCCGAGCGCAAGACCGTCGTCGAACTCTCTCATGCGGTGTCCCGAGCGGTCTTCGAGATCATCGCTGGATATCGTTCGGTGAGCCAATTGGCTTTTGTCATGGACCCCGAATGCGTAAAAAAGCTTCGTTCGCAGGCAATTCTGCAAACCGGTGGCTACACCGTCCAGCCGATGCCGGGCACCAGCCACGGCGAGGTACGTTCGCTGCATTTGTGGCCTACGATATCCGGTGCCTACGAATGCTCGGTCATCGTGGCCTTTAAACACCGCGTCCGCGCCGTAGCTCTCAGAATTGAGCCATGGCACGGACGATGGCAAATCACCAGTGTGGAAATGCTTTAGCGGCGCTTACTTTTCTTGTTCTTTTTGGCCGGGTTCGAAGCTTGCTTGGCCTGGGTACTGGCTTCGCCGTCCTCGTCAGGCCCGGTGAACTGCAAGTTCTTCGGAACGGCCGGTTCGCCCACTGCACCGGAGGATTCCTGACTCGTTTCCGATCCGGCTGGCACGTCGAGGTTGAAGAGTGTTCCGATGCTTTCTTCACGGATGGATTCCATCATGGTCTGGAACATGGTGTATCCCTCGCGCTGGTATTCAACCAACGGATCGCGCTGAGCCATGGCACGCAGACCGATGCCTTCCTTGAGATAGTCCATCTCGTACAGGTGCTCTTGCCACTTGCGACCGATCGTGGAAAGCACGACGCGGCGTTCGAGATCTCGCAAGACCTCGGAGCCGATGGCCTTTTCGCGCAGTTCATACTGGTACTTAGCGTCCGAGAGGATCTCGGTTTCAAGGAACTGTGGAGTTAGATGCCCAACGCCGTGCACCTCCTCGACCACTTCATCGACAGTGAGGCCGATCGGGTAAAGCTGCTTGAGGTTTGTCCACAGCTGCTTCAGGTCCCAATCATCCGGGTTGCCAACCAGAGTGACCTCGTTGACCATGGATTTCACGACGTCTTCGAGGAAGTGGCTGACCTTCTCGTCGATATTCTCGCCTTCTAGGATCGCGCGACGGTCGGCGTAGATTGCTTCACGCTGACGGTTCATCACGTCATCGTATTTCAGCACGTTCTTACGCTGTTCGGCGTTTACTCCCTCGACCTGCGCCTGCGCGGACTCGATGGCCTTGGAGACCATTTTAGATTCCAGGGCCACCTCGTCTGGCATCGACGGATTATTCATGATGCGTTCAGCCATGCCGGAGTTGAACCGCCGCATCAGGTCATCGGTCATCGAGAGGTAGAAACGGGACTCACCCGGGTCACCCTGACGACCCGCACGACCACGCAGCTGGTTGTCGATACGCCGCGATTCGTGGCGCTCGGTGCCAAGCACGTACAGCCCACCGAGCGCAGTGACCTCATCGGCTTCGCTAGCCACGGTGGCCTTGGCTTTCGCAAAGACCTCGTCCCAGACCTTGTTGTACTCCTCCGGATGGTTCTCCGGATCCAATCCTCGGCGTTCCATTTCGGCGACGGCCAGGAACTCGGCGTTGCCGCCGAGCATGATATCGGTACCACGGCCGGCCATGTTGGTGGAGACGGTGACGCCATTTTTACGACCCGCCATGGCAACGACTGCAGCTTCGCGTGCGTGCTGTTTAGCGTTCAGCACCTCGTGGCGAATGCCACCCTTGGAGAGCAGCCGCGACAGATATTCGCTTTTTTCAACGCTGGTGGTACCCACCAGGATGGGCTGTCCGGTTCCGTGACGTTCGGCGATGTCTTCGACGACCGCATTGAATTTGGAAACTTCATTCTTGTAGATCAGGTCGGCCTGATCGTTTCGAATGGCCGGGCGGTTTGTTGGAATCTCGACGACACCGAGCTTGTAGGTACCCATGAATTCGGCGGCTTCAGTCTGCGCGGTACCGGTCATGCCCGAGATCTTGTCGTACATGCGGAAGTAGTTCTGCAAGGTGATGGTCGCCAAGGTCTGATTCTCAGCCTTAATGCTGACACCTTCCTTGGCTTCGATGGCCTGATGCATGCCTTCGGAATAACGGCGCCCCTCAAGGGCACGTCCGGTGTGCTCATCGACGATCATGACTTCGTCCTTGACAACGACGTAGTCCTTGTCTTTTTTGAACAGTTCCTTGGCTTTAATAGCGTTGTTCAGGAAACCGATCAGCGGGGTGTTATTCGATTCGTACAGGTTGTCGATGCCAAGATAGTCTTCGACCTTCTCGATACCGTCTTCCAGCACACCGATGGTGCGCTTCTTTTCGTCGACTTCATAGTCATCCTCACGGTCGAGGCGTTTGACGATCTTGGCGAATTCGGTGTACCAACGGTTCACGTCGCCTGATGCTTGGCCCGAAATGATCAATGGCGTACGTGCCTCGTCGATCAGAATCGAGTCGACCTCATCGACGATTACAAAGTTGTGTCCGCGCTGGACAAGTTCGGTCTTATTCCATGCCATGTTGTCGCGCAGGTAATCGAACCCGAATTCATTGTTCGTTCCGTAGGTAATGTCGTTCTCGTATTGTTTACGCCGCGCGGCTGGATCCATATTGGACAAGATGCAACCACAGCTCAATCCGAGGAATCGGAAAACACGACCCATAAGATCCGACTGATACTGCGCGAGGAAGTCGTTGGTGGTCACCACGTGCACGCCCTTACCGGACAGGGCATTCAGATAAGCCGGCGCAGTCGCAACCAGGGTCTTACCTTCACCGGTGCGCATTTCTGCGATATTACCCAGGTGCAGTGCAGCGCCACCCATGAGCTGCACGTCGAAGTGGCGCATACCCAGAACTCGGTCTGAGGCCTCGCGAACGGCCGCGAAAGCTTCCGGAAGCAATGCTTCAAGAGTTTCGCCTTCTGCTAAACGAGCACGGAACTTATCGGTCTCGGCTTTAAGCTCCTCGTCCGACATGTCGCGAAATTCGTCTTCCAACGTATTGATCGTGTCGGCGTAAGCTCGAAGAGTCTTTAGAATCTTCTTGTCGCCGGTACGCAAAATACGTTCTAGCAATGATGCCACGTGGTAGCTCCCAATATCTCAAGCACAGTAAATTCTGGCGTCTTTAGTCTACGTGAGGAAAACAGCACAACTTGCTATTTCCCGGGGCGGTTTGGTGTTCTGCATGCAAATAGGAACTGCGCTAACAGGCTGTTCACAGCCTGTATTTCACGTTGTCTAAGGCAAGCCAGCGCGCCATTCGTCCGAGTTCAATTTCCAAGGCAGCAGCAACTTCGTTCGGTGCGTGCGCCTCATAATGCACCGAATTTACCTGCAATTCGCCCTTCGCGCGGTCGGCTTTCAAATCGACCCTACCAACGAAGCGCTCCCCGTAAAGCATTGGGAAAACATAATAACCATAGCGACGCTTCTCTTTGGGAACATAGATTTCGACTCGGTATTCGAAATCAAAGAAGCGTTCCAGCCGCTTGCGGTTGAACACCATCGAATCAAATGGCGCCAATAAGCGCAGATCCGGTGCGATTCTCCGAGGGATTTTCGTACCGGGGATCATAAAACACGTCTCTGTCACTCGTTCAACTTGCACGCGTTCCACCAGTCCCTCGTCAGCCATGGATTCCAGAGCTGCCTGAACCTCACGAATTGGCAATCTGAAGTATTCGGCAACGCAATGCTTTGTACCAATGCCTTGAGCGGTCAAGGACTCTACGACTAGCCGACGTAGCGCCTGATATTTATGCTCTTGGTCGACCGCCGGCAGCTCCGGCAAGACATCCTGGCTCAGTGCGAATAATCGCTCGAACTGCGTGTTTCGACCCAATGCAAGAATCCTGCCCTGCGCAAATAATGCTTCGGTGACAATCTTGGTGTCATTCCAGTTCCATCCCCAGTGGCTTCGATCCTTCATGGGATTGACTCCCAGCGAGGCACTGAGCTGGCGTGCGCTAGTACCCGGGTGCAACGAGAGGTGCTCGATTACCCGGGCACTCAGGTCCTTCAAATCGCCATCGAATTGTTCCGAACGATCAACCCAGCGCCGTCGTTGCCAGGGCACGAGATCTGCCACGAGCTCGCTACGCACATAGCTTGCCTCATGTGCCCAGTATTCGGTTGCCGGTCCATGCCGCTGCGACACCAAGGCATCCAGCAATTGGGTGTCGTAGTGACCAAGTCGAGCGAACAATGGAACATAGTGCGCCCTGCTGACGACGTTTATGGAGTCAATCTGCAATTGCCCGATTGCGTCAAGAACCCCCACAAGGTGGCGCTTGGAAACCTTGGTCTGCTTGCGTGGTCGAGACAGACCTTGGGCGGCCAACGCAATTCTTCGGGCTTGAGATAAGCCCAGAGTGCGTTGACCGCCCAGGTCGTGAGAGTTGTTAATGATTAGCCCTCGTTAGCCAGGGCCTTATCGCGGTAACCGCGAACTTCGGTTGGCAATTCGTCATTTTCACCCAATGACGGGTCGAGGGTGATGACGCCGTACTGGTACTGGGTACGTCCGTAGACGACCGAATGAGCGCCGGTGGCTTCATCGATAAACAGATAGAAGGGGTGCCCAACGAGTTCCATGCGATCAACTGCGTCATCAACGCTCATGACTTCAGCGGGGAAGACCTTACGGCGAATGACGACCGGCGAATACTCCGCTTCCTTCGCGTTTGCCTCGGCTTCAGCATTTGCCTGGGCTTCGAGCGTCTCCTGCACCAAAGATTTGTCGCTTGGAGCTACGGGTAGCGAGCTAGTCGCCTCGTGGACAGCGATTGGCGCATGGTTTCCACGATGAACCTTCCGCTTATCCCGTGCTTTGCGCAATCTTTCGAGGAGCTTTGCGAATGCGATGTCGAACGCCGCAAATTTATCTGCTCCGCGAGCTTCCGCACGAATTGCGGGGCCCCGTGAAACGACCGTCAGTTCGACGCTAAGCGCGGTGCTCTGGTTGCGGGCGTGTGCTTCCTTGACGACTTTCACATCGATGCGCTGAATCTTGCTGGCCAGCTGGTCGACCTTGGTGATTTTCTCGTCAACGTACTCACGGAATCGATCCGAGACGGTGATATTACGTCCGCTGTAATTCAGCTCCATGGTGTCCTCCAATAGGGAGTCGGGTGACACAACAGCCCGGGGTTTTCCTCCCCCAAAGGCTGAAGATGGGCCTTCGCTGCATCTGTGATGCAACCCATACTTCACCCTATGCCACATCCGGCAGGATTCAAGTACCAAACAGCCAGATTTCATATCGCGTTCAGCGAAATCGGCTAGTCCTCGTCATCGCTAGGTGGTTTTGTGAATGCGAGAACCACGGCTCCAATCACGTCGTAGCCTGCTTCAAAGCAAGCCAGCGCCGCACTGCGAAGGGTGGACCCCGTGGTCGTGACGTCGTCGACGAGAATTATCGGCTGTCCCGAATACTTCGGAATTTCCGCAATCAGCCGCGAGTCACCGCTTCGCCGCGCGGGCCCAGTTTTGCTCTTCTGCTGCCCACCAAGAAGCTGACGGAAACGATAGTGAAGTACCGGTGAGGTCCGAGTGTGCTCCCCGAGCAGCCTCTGGCGCTGTGCCATTTTCAGCATGACCTCTACTGGTCGATAACCGCGCGTGCTCAGGGCACGCACGGAGCTGGGCATGGGAACCACCAACGTAGGCTGGCCCAATACTCTAGGAGGACAAGCAATATTAATCGCCGCGGCCAGGAAAGGAGCGAACTCTTGGCCCAAGAAATGACGTTGTTGATTCTTGTAGGCCAAGATAGCTCGCGCCAGTTCGTTGCTGTAGATACCGCTGGCGCTGACCGGCAGCTGCCACTGCGTACTGGGCAGCTCAATATAGAACTGCAGCTGATCCCCCAATGGTGGTAAAAACAGCTGCTGATGAATCTTGTGCCGGCATTCGGGGCAAAGCCTAAAATCCGCACGCTCGCAAATTGCGCAACTCGTAGGTAAAAGTAGGTTCAGCGTCTCGCGCACCGAGTGAATGATCCATCCGGCGCTCCGCGCATGAACCAGCGCATCAAGTAAGCCAGCGGAACGGCGTTGGAGTGACATGCTTCAAGGATGTCGCTGCAACCGCCTTGCGCTGGACGATGTCTCACCAATTGTGAATTCAGCCCGGGTATGCGACGTCTTTGGCGTAGTCATCGAGCGCATGCCATGAATTGCCCACCCGCGTGTAAAGTTCCTCGCTCGTTTCGGCATACACCGGTCGGCGATCTCCGACACCCGAGGTTATGCCGCTCATGCCGAGCAGCAGACCCAACCGTTCAGATCCATGCTCGAAAGTGATTTGTTCCGCTGCAACCTGTTCGGTTGCGCTCAACTCGGCCACAATGATTGAACGATCCGAGTCCCATACGGCGGTGGAAACTGGCACATCTGGGAAGATTTCCATCGGCTCGTCGGTCAGTCCGCGTGGCACACCATCGGCGTCACGCACGATGCCGGCGACGTATACCTTAGCTTCGTCATTCTCTTCGGCCACGATCAGCGCACGTGCGCCATCACGCGAAATAGCCAAGGAACTGATTTTGGTGTCTTCGAGCCAGGAGACGCTAATCGGGCGCACTTCTCCCTGCCCGGCCACATCTTCGGGCACCACCAGCAGCGGATGCTCCGCGGTGTTGTCAGCCGTCCAGGTCCAGCCCGCGATGTCCATCGAGGGGCGGATTAAGGCGCCGCCTTGAGCGGCCACGCTGACGCTTCCGCTCTCGCTGATCGTCATCAATTGCGTGCCCTTGCCATTGAGGAAGGCATACCGATTGCCCACCGCTGACATGGCAGGATGGCGCGGGTGGAACGCCGAAATGTCCGGGACTCCGCCAACGGGGATGATCGATCGTCCTTTGACGTAAACCAGCGATTCATTGGAAATCGCGATCAGTGTGTCCGGGGTACTCGGATTGATCAGCGCCGGCACAAAGTTTGCCGACGGCGAGCCCAAGGTCACTTCGGTTTCATCTTGAAGCATGCGCACAATGCTCACGGAGGACAAGGGCGATAACGTTTTTTCAAGTTGCTGCTGCATGAGCTGTTTCGCATGATCAGAGGCATCGCTGAGGCTCTCGGCGCTGAGATCAACCGTCGCCGTTCCATCTCGCACCGGCACCGCCGAACGCACGAGCGTACTTGCCGGAGAAAAGGCCGAAACGACGGCGTTCTGCAGATATGGCGCCGGACCAGCCAATAAGGCCTCCACCATAGACGTCGTCGTACCCGCGCCAGAGGTAAACCAGCGGACATCGGGCACCAAATATTGGTAGCTGGCGTCGTAGAAATAAATAGTTTGCGGAGCGAAGATCTTGCTGAAGGAACTCGATTCCAGCATGATCCCGTCCGGCGCATTGGAAATCCGCCATTGGTTATCCACCTGGGTAAGTTCCACGTCCACGGCGCGCGTTGAATGCTCTGGTTCTTGGGTGTAAACACCCATCGCGTCAACCTCACCAGATATTTCCAGTTGCACCGTGTATCGGTTACTTTCGGCACCGGTGAGTACGTTCATCGCCTCATAGATCAGCGTGCGGGTATTCCCGCGCCAGTCGGCCCCCAACTCTGGGGTCATGAATTCCCGCGAAAGCGCATAATCTTCGAGGACCGATCGTCCAGCTTCGACGAACCCTTCGACGATACGGCGTGCATCTGCACCTTCCGTTGGCCCTTGGGCATCAAAGCGAAAAGGCTGCGATTCGCCCTGGTCGGATTCGGCTTCAATCTTCTGCACGGTCGAATTACGTGGGATGGCGGCGCAGCTTGAAAGTATGAGCAGCCCGGTAAATACGATAGTTAGAACTCTCAGCAACCGTAAGCGCATTATTTGCCCTCCCCCGGATTCTCGGATGGATCCACCGGCTTGGGGAAGATTTCGTCCTCGATAAGAATATCTTCGTCGTCCAAGATCAACGGCGTGTAGCCGATCTTCGGCACCTCACCGGTCAACGGGAAGGAATCACCGAGCAGACCGAGAATTTCTTCCGTCACCGGAGGTTCCAATGGAAGTGGGGATGAGGTAATCGCGTCGTGCGCGGTCCGCGGCAAGGTCAAGCGGAATGCCGAGCCCACGCCCTTCTTTCCCCAGGCTTCCAGGCGTCCGTCATGCAACCGGGTATCTTCCATTGAAATGGACAGGCCCAACCCCGAGCCGCCGGTAGTCCGGGCACGTGCCGGGTCCGCACGCCAGAAGCGATCGAAAACATGTTTGCAGGCCTCGGGACTCATCCCGATGCCGTAGTCTCGCACGGTCACCGCGACCGAGCTTTCGTTCTGGCCGATGGTGATATCGATGGGGTTCTGTTCGCCGTGTTCTACGGCGTTTAGCACGAGGTTTCGCACCACACGCTCAACTCGGCGCGGGTCGAATTCCGCCACGCATCCCTCTGCCGGGGCGTTGAACCGGATAATCGAGCCATATTCATCGGCCACGGGCGTGGCGGTGTCGATCACCTTTCGTACAATGACGTTCAGGTCGGTGGACTCTCGATCAAGGACCGCAACGCCGGCGTCGAATCTGGAAACTTCCAAGAGGTCATTGAGTAGGTTCTGGAAACGTTCAATCTGCTCATACATGAGTTCCGCCGAACGGGCGGTGAGCGGATCAAAGTTCTCGCGAGCATCGTGAATTAGCTCAGCGGCCATACGCACTGTGGTCAGCGGGGTTCGCAATTCGTGGGAAACGTCGGAAACGAAACGTTGCTGCATGGCCGAGAGGTGATTGAGCTGGGTAATCTGTTCTTGCAGCGAGTGCGCCATGTGATTGAAGGCAGTACCGAGTCTGGCGACTTCATCCTTGCCAGCAACCTTCATCCTCCGGTCGAGATCGCCCGAGGCAATCCGTTCGGATACATACGCCGCGTCTGCAACTGGACGCACTACGGTGCGGGATACAGACCAGGAAATAAAGCCAACGACTAGCAACAAGACCAGACCGGTAAAGGCCATGGCACGGTTGATGAATTCCAGGGTGTCCTGCACGCTGGATAAGTCATAGACCAAGTACAGCCCATATTCACGGCCCGGAGGGATCAACACCTTGGTGCCGATGATGATGCCTGGCTGAATCTCCGAACCAACGCCAAGCTCAATTGAACGCCAAAAAATCCCCGAATCGCTCTGCACACTTTCGGCCAGGTCGTCTGGGACTACCCGGGTAGTCAATGAGCCAGAAGCGGTGGGTCCTACATACAGGTTTTCATCACCTGCGACCGGAATTGGTTTGAGCACAAAGTCACGGATCACCGTGGCTCCGTCGCCTTCTAGCGTCGCCAAGGTCGAGTTCACCAAGGACTGGGTAGAAACACGGTCGGTTGTGGAGGCAGATTCAAGAATTGAACGCGCCTGAGCCAGACCACGTTCAGATTCTTTTGAAATCTGGTTAAACCGCTCGCTGAATAGCGCGGAGGAAATCTGGTTGGACAAAAAAGCGCCGGCTGCCAACAGCGCCAAGGAGGTAAAGAGCAGGGTCGAAATCACCGTGCGATACATCAGGTGGCGCTGCCAGCGCTGCCGAATCCATTCAATAGGTCGTTTGACCCAAAGCCTTACCCTCAAGAATGCAGGAGCTACCGGAGGAATTTGAGCACGCACTTCGACCGGTGCAATCTCGCTTCCGGTCGTGGCGTGTTCACTCAACTTGCCGTACCAGCCTTGTAACCCACACCGCGAATGGTCTGAATGACCTGTGGTTTTTCAGGGTCTAATTCAATTTTGGATCGCAATCGCTGCACGTGAACGTTCACCAGGCGCGTATCGGCTGCGTGTCGGTAACCCCATACAGCTTCCAAGAGCTGCTCGCGGCTGAAGACCTGCCACGGTTTACGTGCCATGGTGACCAATAGATCGAATTCAAGTGGGGTGAGGGAGACCTGATTACCAGCGCGGGTCACGCGGTGCCCGGCGACATCGATTGTCACGTCCCCCACGGTCAGAGTTTCTGCCACATGCGTTTCATTCGGGCGCAACCGGGCTCGAACGCGCGCTACCAGCTCTGCTGGCTTAAAGGGCTTGGGCACATAGTCGTCAGCCCCGGATTCCAAGCCGCGAACAACATCTGCGGTATCAGATTTTGCGGTCAGCATGACCACCGGAACGTCCGACTCCGCACGAATCTGCTTGCAGACCTCGATGCCGTCAATTCCAGGCAACATCAGGTCTAACAGAACCAGGTCGGGATTAGCTTCGCGGAATGCCTCGATTGCGCCGGATCCGTCGTAGCAAAATGATGCTTCGAAGCCATCATTCTGCAAGACGATGCCGATCATCTCCGACAACGCCTCGTCATCATCGACGACTAAAATCCGAAACTTCATACAACATCCCCCTGAAACCGAAAACAGTGGCGTCACCCACGTCGCCTATACGGGTACTTTTACTTTCCCCACTCTTCCTAAGATACATGACACACCCCCGTTTTCATGCTGTGACCGCACAAATCAAGGATTCCGCTACGCGTCAACCCGCGTTTGCTCCAAAGCTTGGGCATAACCGGTTAAATGTTGCAGGCATTCAACCACCTGATTTGCACTCGCGTTGGCAAACGTGCCTGCGGGCATCAGCGTCAGCTGGCCTAACTGCGTCAACGGCAGGCCAAGCTGCCGCCAGGGCCGGAGCACCTTGTTCACCCCGTCGACAACTCCCGGGGCACGCTTGCCCGGTTCAAGTAGCTGAAGGTAAATCTGCGCCCCGGTTTCCACCAAAGCTGCGACGCGCTCCCATGAGCGGTGATCCACTCGCGCCGGATCGATCACATACCCTTGCACACCGGCCTGATGCAAGATGTCCACGCGTTTGATCCACTGCTCATCGGCGCTGGGCAGATTAACGACTATTTGCGTGCCTTCGACCTCGGCAAGCGTCTGCACAAACCGGGAGTAAACCTCGCGCACCTCCTGTCGTGGAATGGAGCGTAAGGTGCGATATCCGCTGGCGGTGGGCAATGCGCCGTCAAGCACAGCGGGCAGCTGCGGCTCATCGAGCTGCACCGTAAATCTTTGAATCGTGGTGCTCCCGCGCATCCGCAGGAGCTGCTGCTTCACCCCGTCGGCATAAGCCTCCAAGACATCCCGGCGTGCCCCGTGATCAATCAGGATCCGTTCACCGTGCTGCAGGTAGAGCCCGGCCGCCAATGACCACGGCCCAAGGGTCGAAATCTTCAGTCGCGTCGCTGGTTTCTTCTCGGCGCCGATGACATCAGCCAAGAGGTTTTCGTCGCTGCGCAACAAGCTCCGCGCCCGACGGGCATCAATCCCATCGGTGACCCCGATGCGCCAACCATGCGGTTGCAGGTCAAAGCCCATGTCGCTGACCATGGTGGCGCTTCGGCCCAGTGCATCGGAACCCATGCCGCGGTCCACTAATTGCGGGAAAACCGCCAGATTCGGTTCGCCTAGTTCCCCGCGGATAACCTTGTGAATCTCCAACGGATCTTGACCGGGAAATTGGCAGAACGAGGTGACGAAGACATCCGAACGGGCGAAATCGTCACTTGGTTCAGTCATTTTTATGCGCGTCAGAAATGTTCTGATGGTGGCGAATGACCTCGGAGATGATGAAGTTCAAAAACTTCTCGGCAAACTCCGGGTCAAGGTGTGCCTCGTGAGCCAAGGTGCGCAAGCGCTGAATCTGCGCTTTTTCACGATTGAGGTCGCTGGGCGGCAGGTCATGACGTGCTTTAAGCAGACCCACGCGTTGTGTGGCCTTAAAACGTTCGGCAAGCAGATACACCAGCTGGGCATCGAAGTTATCGATGCTTCCACGGATGGCGTACAACTCGTCGAGGACTTCTTGCTCAACTTCCCCTGGCAGAGAACTTGCATGCGGGTCGAATTCCTCGATAGGGGCAGTAGTGTTCGGCTCGCTCATGATGTTTAGTTTACGTGGTCATCTCGTGTATTTCCCATTAAGTGACGTTGCCCCGACAACCTGAAAAAGGATGTCGGGGCAAAACCTAGAATCCAGGCTAGGCGCCGTTCAATTCTTCAATGATCTTTCGTCGCACGGCTTGTTCGCGAGGATCCGGAACCGGCAGGGACGCGATCAAACGCTGGGTGTAGGCATTTTGCGGCGCGGAAAGCACCTTGGAGCCTAACCCCTCCTCGATCAATGAACCCCGGAACAAGACGCCCACCCACGAAGCCAACAGGTCAACCACTGCGAGGTCGTGGGAGACGAACAACGCGGCGAATCCTAGTTCCGCCTGCAATTCACGGAATAGCTCCAATACCTTCGCCTGCACCGACACGTCCAGCGCGCTGGTGGGCTCATCGGCGATCAGCAGCTTAGGTTCCAGCGCCAAGGCCCGCGCCAAGGAAGCTCGCTGACGTTGCCCGCCAGAAAGCTCATGCGGGTACCGATCGGCAAAGCCTCCGGGCAGCTGCACGGATTCCAAGAGCGCAGCGACCTTTGACCGAGTCTGTGAAGGGTTCAGTTCTCGGTGCACGTTCAACGGTTCGGCCACGCACTCCCCCACGGTCAGATGCGGGTTGAAGCTCGCCGCGGGATCCTGGAAAACGAAACCGATCTGCTTGCGCAGCGGCTTGAAGCTGCGTTCCTTGAACTGCGCCATTTCATAGCCGAGCACCTGCAGCGAACCATCGGTGATCCTATTGAGCCCGGCGATGCTGCGCCCGATGGTTGTTTTTCCAGACCCTGACTCGCCCACCAGTCCATAAACCTCACCGGCGTGAATCTTCAGATCCACTCCGTCCACCGCGGTGAATCCAGGAGCTCCGAGACGTCCAGGGAAATGCACCCGTAGCCCCTTGGCCTCCACGAGCACTTCGGCTTGGGCGTGGGGCCGCTCTTCCAGGCCGGCAGAGGCGGAATTGCGTCCCAGATGCGGTACGGCCGCCAGCAGCGTTCTGGTGTACTCGTCCTGCGGGTTCTCGAACAGCTCACGCGAAGTTGCTTGTTCGACAATCTGCCCTTGGTTCATCACGATGACCCGGTCCGCGATGTCTGCCACCACGCCCATGTTGTGGGTGATGATCACAATTGCGGTCCCCAGCTCATCGCGCAGGTTCCGCAGCAGAGCCAGGATTTCGGCCTGCACCGTGACGTCCAGCGCGGTGGTCGGCTCATCGGCCACGATCAAATCGGGTTCCAGCGCCAGCGCCGCGGCGATCACCACACGCTGCTTCTGCCCGCCGGAGAACTGGTGCGGATAGTAATCCACGCGTTGTTCCGGATCCGGAATGCCTACCTGGCGCATCGCCTCGACGGCGCGCGCCTTGGCTTCCTTTTTCGACAGCTTGGTGTGTGCGCGGATGCCCTCCATGATTTGCCAGCCAACGGTGTACACCGGGTTCAGTGCGGTGGATGGCTCCTGAAAGATCATCGACACGTCTCGTCCGCGAGCCGCCCGCAATGCGGACCCCTGGAGGGTCAGCATATTCTGGCCCTTCAGGTAGACAGCGCCATGCGAGGCACCATTTTCCGCCAAGATCCCCAAGGCGGTGCGCGCGGTCACCGACTTACCCGATCCGGATTCGCCGACGATGGCCAGGATCTCCCCTGGCTTGACCGACAAATCCACGCCGCGGACCGCAGGGACGGCCCCGGCATCCGTGACAAAGTCGACATTCAGGTTCTCGATGCGCAACACATTCTCTGTGGCGTTCATGTCAGTTTTCAGATTGTTACTCACCGTGCGGCTCCTGCCTGCGTGATGCGTTGTGCCTTCTTGCGGCTGAAACGACGCAGCCGTGGATCGTTGAGGTCATTCATCGATTCGCCGACCAGGGTCAGGCCCATGACCGTGAGCACGATGGCAAGACCTGGGAACAGCCCGGTCCACCAGATGCCGCTGGTCGCGTCGGACATCGCGCGGTTCAGGTCGAAGCCCCATTCGGACGCGGCGGTCGGTTCGATGCCGAATCCGAGGAAGCCCAGGCCGGCAAGCGTCAACAGCGCTTCGGTGGCGTTCAGGGTGAAGATCAACGGCAAGGTGCGCGTCGAGTTGCGCAATAGGTGCGTGGTCATCACGCGCCACGGGCTGGCACCGATGACCTGCGCCGATTCGACGAAAGGTTCGGCTTTCAGGCGCATCACCTCGGCGCGCACCACGCGGAAGTACTGCGGGATGAAGACCACGGTAATGGATATTGCCGCCGCCATGATGCCGCCCCAAAGGCTCGATTGGCCCTGTGAGATGACGATGGACATCACAATGGCCAGCAAGAGTGACGGGAATGCGTAGATCGCGTCGGCGAGCACCACCATGATGCGGTCAAACCAGCCACCGAGGTAGCCGGAGATCAGGCCCAACAGCACTCCGACGAACAGCGACATCAGCACCGCGGCGATAATCACCCAGATCGCAGTTCGCGCACCGTACATGGTGCGGGAGAAGACATCGTAGCCGGTGACGGTGGTCCCCCAAATGAACTTGTCATCGGGAGCCGCCTGACGCGGGAAGTCGCCGGACATATCTGATGACTGGGCGAAATCAAAGGGAGCAATCAACGGGGCGAAGAGGGCCGAGAAAATAAACAACGCCGAAAGTGCAAGGCCGGCGATCAACATGCCGCGCTGGAGACCAGAGGACATGCGCAGGTGTGAAACGACCGGAAGCCGGGCGAACCAGGACTTTCGGGCCGAGGCAATCGAAGGGATGCTCATGATTAGTACCTGACTCTCGGGTCGATCAGGGCCGCAAGGACGTCAACAATGAAGTTGGTGACCGCCACGATAATGGCCAGCACCACTACGATGCCCTGTACCGCGACGAAGTCTCGGGCGGTGAGGTACTCGGCCAGCTTGAAGCCGAGCCCCGCCCACTCGAAGGTGGTTTCGGTGAGCACCGCGCCGCCGAGCAGCATGGCGATCTGCAATCCCATCACGGTGATGATGGGAATCAATGCCGGGCGGTAAGCGTGCTTGGTAACCAGGCGGAATTCGCTGACGCCGCGTGAACGTCCGGCTTCAACATATTCTCGTCCCAGTGTGCCAATTGCGTTGGTGCGCACCAGACGCAGGAACACCCCACCGGTCAGCAATCCCAAGGCCAACGCCGGGAGCACAGCGTGGGCGGCTACGTCGCCGAAGGCGTTCAGGTTACCGCTGCGCAGGGCATCCAGCCAATAAATGCCCGAAGGGTTTTGCAGACCGGTCAGCGCAAGTTCGGTCTGCCAATCGGCACGACCGCTGATCGGGAGCCAATCCAGCCACACCCCGAAGATCAGCTTGAGCAGCAGGCCGGCGAAGAAGACCGGGGTCGCATAGGAGAGGATCGCCAGGATGCGCAGGACCGCATCCGGGTAGCGGTCACGGAATTTTGCCGCGACCAGACCCAAGGGGATGCCTACAAGCAACGCGACGAGTACCGCGTTAACCGCAAGTTCTAAGGTAGCTGCGCCATAGGTCACCAAGACCTCGGTGACCGCACGGTTATCGCTCATGGTGCGTCCGAGATTTCCGGTGAACACCTGGCCTAGGTATTCGATGTACTGGATGAGAACCGGGCGATCATAGCCGGCCTCATGAATTCGTATGGCCAACTGGTCTGGAGTTAGACGTCCACCCATGGCAGCGGTAATCGGGTCACCGGTTACGCGCATGAGGAAGAAGACCACCGTGATGAGGATGAAAACGGTGGGAATGATCAACAGGAAGCGGGTAATCAGATAGCGGAGGAATCCTCCGCCCTTCTGCTTCGCTGGTTTGCGCGCAGGTGCCGGGCTGTGAGTTTCGCCCGTTTGCGACGTGATTGTCATCTTTTGTCCTTAGTATCAGGATCAGAATTTTGGCGCATGGTCCGAAATGGACATGCCAAGGGGATCTACCTGGTGCACGAAGTTCTGCACTTGAGGTAGATCCCCTGGTCTTAGGTGTACTTACGGTGCCGTCGAGATTACTTGCTCAGCACACCGAGGCGGAACTTGAATGATGCGTCCAGGGTCTTTTCGACACCCTGAACGTCCTTGCCGGCCACGGCCACCTGCGAGCCCTGCAAGAGCGGCAAGGTGGACAGGTCTTCGGCGACCATTCGCTGCAGCTCCTCGATCGAGGCGGTACGCTCTGCAACGTCGGACTGGCCGCGCTGCTCGGAGATCAGCGAATCGACCTCCGCGTTGTCGTAGCCGTTCGACAGGAAGTTCTCGGTAGCGAAGAACGGGGACAGGTAGTTGTCGGCGTCCGAGTAGTCCGGGAACCAGCCCAGCTGGTAGGCGGGGTAGTCGGTGACGCGCTGCTTCTGGTAGGTAACCCACTCGGTCGACTTCAAGTCAACGTCGAACAGGCCATCGGCTTCGAGCTGCTTTTCAACTAGCGCGTACTCGTCGCCCGAGTTCGGTCCGTAGTGATCCGGGTTGTACTGCAGCGCGAGCTCCACCGGGGTCTCCACGCCAGCGTCTTCCAGAACCTTCTTGGCCTTGGCAGCATCTGGCTTGCCATCGGTGCCGTACATATCCTTCAGCGGTTCGATCGCACCGGTGAATCCCTGTGGAACATATGAATAGGCAGGAGTGAAGGTGTCCTTGTAGACGTTCGTGGCGATCGCCTGGCGGTCTACCAGATGTGCGGCTGCCTGACGTACCGCCAGCGACTTCGCTTCGTCAGCGTCCTCGGTCTTGGCGCCGAATGGCATCGAATCGAAGTTGAAGACGATGTAGCGAAGCTCGCCACCAGGGCCCTTGTGGACCGCGAGGCTCTCTTCCTTGCCCAGATCTTCAATGTCCGTTGGGGTCAGCGAGCGCCAGGCAACATCGATCTTGCCCTGCTGCACCTCGAGCTTGAGGTTGTTCGCGTCCGCGTAGTACTTGATTGCTGCCTTCGAGTTGGCCGGTGCACCGAGCACGCCTTGGTAGGCTTCATTCGCCGCGAAGGAAATCAGGTTGTTCTTGTTGTAGGAATCGATGATGTACTGGCCGCCGAAGGCGTTGGCATCCACGATTTTCTGGTCATCGAGAACCTCGTCGGCCGGGAAGACCTCGTCGTCAACGATGGGGCCGACCGGCGAGGTGAGCACCTGCGGGAAGGTCTGGTCCTCGGCAACCTTGAGCTTGAAAACCACGGTGGTGGCGTCCGGAGCTTCAACCGATTCCATGTTGCCCAACAGCGATGATGGGCCGTTGGGGTCCGCGATCTCCAGCTGGCGGTCGAAGGAGAACTTCACATCCTTCGAATCAAGATCATTTCCGTTGGCCCACTTCAATCCCGGCTTCAACTTAACGGTGAATTCGGTAGGGCTGGTGTACTCGGCCGACTCGGCCAGGTCATTGGATGGGTCTGGGCTGCCCGGTTCCGAGTTCAGCACAAACGGGTAGATCTGGTTCATGACCATAAACGAGCCGTTGTCGTAAGAGGCCGCTGGGTCAAGCGACGTTACTTTATCGGTCGTGCCCAAGGTGATGGGGGCACTGCTGGCTTCACCGGATCCGTTGTCACCCGAGTCATTTGATGACGGACCGGTGCAACCGGTCAGCGCGATGGCGGAAATACCGATAACGGCAGCTGCGAGTCGCATACCGTTCTTTTTGCTGGCCATGAGCAATCCTTCTCTGTCGTAGAACATGCGGAGTGATAGTTAGCACATGCTTCATACAGCCTAAGTGATGGAGCTCATGAAAGGCGAATGAATTATCCGGTTTCGGCGTAGAAAGTGAGACCCATGCCGCATCCCCGGGTGATCTCCACCTCGCTTTCGGATGCTTTTAAATGCCGCGAGAGCAATGGCATATACCTAAGAATGCCCCGGTACTCTAGGCTTGGAGACGATGATGACACGTAGAGACGCAGCAATTGCGTTGGATATTCCCATGGAAATGGCCAAGCGCCATGGCGTCCCTTCGCGAATGAGCGAAAAAGAATTTGCCGAGCTCAATGCAAACCCGCCGGCCTGGCTGGTCCAGTCGCGGGCTAATCGCAAAGCCGGCAGCCGCCCGGTTTGGGTCCACCTGACCTGCATCGTATGCGGGCAAGACGAATACGAACGTCCAAAGAAGTGGTGGCCGAACTTCGACTTCGTGCACTGCGCCATTCACTCCCCCGCCCAGCTTCCGAAACTGGAGACGGGAAAGACCCGCGTGGAGTACCAAGACATTTCCGCACGCATGTTCGGCATTGTCGACGAGGGC
>NZ_JBQSYL010000015.1:0-107616 GCF_052379245.1 Glutamicibacter sp. AOP12-B1-11
ACTGAGGTCTTCGCTTACGCCCGCGAGCACGGCTTGCATCTGGTGGCCCATGCGGGCGAGGAAGGGCCAGCTGACTATATCCGTCAGGCCTTGGACCTGTTGCGGGTTGAGCGCGTTGATCACGGCATCCGTTGCTTGGAGGACCCTGAGCTCGTGACACGCTTGGTCAATGAACAGATGCCGCTGACGGTATGTCCTTTTTCGAATGTGCGATTGCGTGCAGTGGATACCCTGGCAGATCATCCGTTGCCTCAGATGCTCGAAGCTGGGCTGAAGGTTTCCATCCATTCGGATGATCCTGCCTATTTCGGCGGCTATATGGATGCCAACTTTTCGGCCATCACCGAACAATTCTCCTTGACTGCCTCGCAGCTGGCTACGCTGGCCCGGAATTCCTTTGACGGATCTTTCCTCGAAGCGGGAGAAAAAGCGGCTCGCGTAGCCGAGGTTGATGCGTGGCTCGAATTACAGGCGGACGCGGAGCCGCGTTAATTAGAAGTGCCGCGATTCCTTGGGGATGGAATCGCGGCACTGGACTCAACAGGTACTCGTACTTTGGGGGTTACGGCACCTGATACATCGAGTCCCTGGCATCGGTGATTAACATATGCCCGGGGGCGTGTCCGATAGCCAGCACAGGACGGGATTCCATGACAGCGGCTTGTGGGGTCACGCCGCATGCCCAAAAAATTGGAATGGTTCCGTCCGGAATGGTGAGTGCATCTCCGAAGTCTGGTTTGCCCAGATCCGTGATGCCTATTTCTTCGGGATTGCCCACATGAACCGGGGCTCCGTGTACCGCTGGGTAGCGGGAAGTGATACGCACGGCGTCCGCTACCTGAGAAGCCGGTATTGGACGCATGGAGACGACCATCGGTCCGGAAATACTCCCGGCCGAGGCGCTGCGAATGTTCGTCTTGTACATAGGCACGTTCACACCTTGGTCGATGTGGGCAACGCCTATGCCATTTTCAATCAGGGCCGCTTCGAAGGTGAATGAACACCCCACGATGAAAGTCACCAGATCATCTCGCCAATACTCGCTCAGATCCGTAGGTTCGGCTATTTTCTGGCCGTTTTGGTAGACCGTGTATTTCGGAAGATCGGTGCGAATATCGCCATCGGGCAGTAATTCGTTGCTCGTCTGGCCCGCTTCCAGTACCCCTAGAATCGGGCAAGACTTCGGGTTGCGCTGGGCAAAGAGTAGTACCTCAAAGGCCAGCTCGCGTGGCACGATGATCAGATTCGCTTGGGCATATCCGGCAGCATACCCAGCGGTGGGTACGCTCAGTCCTTGCCGAAAGAGTTTACGGGCTGCTGACGGGGCCATACTGGCACGTTCGTCGCGATGTGGTTCGAGCGGGATCATGAAGTTCTCCTAGATCTCAGACGCGAGCTCAGGCCCACATTTTTGACAGGCCAGTGAGCGACATCCATCCGAGGTAAATGGTCAAGAGCCAAGTCAAGGCGCCAATAATCAACAGCCATGCCGGGTACTTGTAATCGTTCAGCAAGTCTCGGCGGCGCCAAGCCACCCACAACAGGACCGCAAAGCCAACGGGGAGGATCAATCCGTTGAAGGCGCCGGCGAAGATCAGCAAGGTCTGTGGGGCTTGGCCCAGGAATAGGTAGATTGCGGCGCATACGGCGATGAACGCCACGGTGATCAGATTTCGTGTGCGTTCTTTGGTCACCGATTTGGTGACGAAGGAAACCGAGGTGTAGGCGGCTCCGATGACGGAAGTCAACGCGGCGGACCAGAGGATGACGCCGAAGGTGCGTAGTCCAATATCTCCGGCTGCTGCGCCGAAGGCCTCGGCGGCCTTGTTGTCGCTGGTCAAGGCCACGCCACCGGCAACGACGCCGAAGATGGCGAGGAACAGCAATACTCGCATGACACCTGTGACGATGATGCTGACAACCGAGATGCGGCTAACGGCCTTGACATGCTCGACGCCCGAAGTGCCGGAGTCAATCATGCGGTGCGCACCGGCATAAGTAATGTAGCCACCGACGGTGCCGCCGATCAGCGTTGTAATGACCAAGAAATCTATGTTTTCCGGCATCACGGTGTTCTTCAGCGCTTCGCCAACCGGCGGGGCAGCAATGATTGCAACGTAGAGCATCAACAGGATCATGATCGCCCCGAGGAGTACCACGATCCGGTCCAGTGCCATGCCGGCTTTCTTCGATAGGAAGATGAGAATGGCGATTGCCGCTGAAATTGCGCCACCTATTTTTGGGTCAACGCCCATCATCGCGTTCATGCCAAGACCGGTGCCGGCAATATTGCCAATGTTGAAGACCATGCCACCGATAAATACCAGCGCCGCAAGGAACCAGCCGACGCCGGGAAGCACCTTGTTGCCCAATTCCTGGGCGCGCAATCCGGAGACTCCGATAACTCGCCAAACGTTCAGCTGAACTGCGATGTCTACCAAGATCGAAACGACAATCGCGAAGGCGAAGGACGCTCCTAGCTTGACCGTAAATTCCGAGGTCTGGGTGATGAACCCCGGCCCGATTGCGCTTGTTGCCATGAGGAACATGGCGCCCATAAGGGCTGTGCGCCGTGCCCTACTGCTGAGCTGCGGCTGAGTCTCTGAATGTGCCATGGTTCCATCCATTACAGGTTGCGGTGACTGCGGTCACAAGTCTTGGTGACTCACAGAAGAATACAGGTTGTTCAACAATCTGCACAAGAGGTTGTTCAACAATCCTCTTCCCGAATTTCCCAGAGACCGCGGTTGACCTGTAACTGTGTACACAAACAATGGCACAAGAATTCTTAAAATACGACACCTCGCCCCGCGAAAAACACAACTTCAGAGTTTTTGCGAGCCGAGGTGCCGAGCGAGCATGGCTAGCCCTGACGCGCTTTCATCCTTGGATTCTTCTTGTTGATCACAAAGACCCTGCCGCGACGGCGGACCACTTGAGCACCGGGCACCTTCTTCAGTGCTCGGATTGAATTTCTAACCTTCATACGCTTTCACCTCTTCCCCATATATCCGACTCCTCCTGATCTGGCCCAGTTGCACTCGAAGCGCCATGCAGGGCCAGAAGCTGTTCATCGCTTAGTTCGCAGGATTCCAAGAGCGCCCTGACCTCAGCTTCGCAATGCTCCGAGCCGGTCAATTCCAGATGAGTGCAAGCAACGTCGCTTTCCCATGCCCCGGTTGATTCCATCCAGACCCGTGGCCCAGTACCGGTGAGCGCAACACGTACGCCGGGGCAGCTTGCCATCCAGAGCGTCCCGCGAACGCACATGCAGGTTGCGACTACCTCCGGCAGCACCTCGCGGAAACGGTCGGCATCAAGTGGTCGCTCGACTCTGATGAGAATTTTTGAATCTGCGATCTCCGAATCACCCGCGCCATGCGAGAAATGACCGGGGCGAGACCTAAGAAGGGCTTCGTGCTGGTCATAATCACCCAAAACAACTTCGCTTGCGCCTGAATTGAGCGCCGCATGCGGCGCCAATTCCGCGATCAGCCTCGCCCCATGCTCGTATTGCTCACCGGAAGCTTTTAGATGCTCAGCCGATTCGCCAAGAAGCTCTACGCTCACTCCTTCAACGAACATCAGGCTATCGGCCAGCGCGAGTTCACGGATCAGGAACTCCCCTGCGGTTCGCTCATCATTTGGCATGGCATTGAAGCCTGACTCCCACAGGGTCCTTCGATCCCAGAACTGGTCTTCCGTCGCGGCCGGGTCCAGCGCGAGGACCACGTGGTCGATTGTGACCCCACGCCCCGCAAGCTCGGAACGCACTATGTCCAAGACCTGATCACTATGCCAAGTAGCCGGCAGCAGTTGGATCACCACGGCATCTTCGCGCCCAGGTAGCAGGCGCAACAGCGTCGGGAGAATTTCAAAGCGCACAGCGCAGCCTATGCAACCGTGCTCGAGTACGGATTCGGCGCGCTCGGTAGCATTATGCTTTCCTTCAACTCGGCGCAGGACACGATTGCCCTCTAGCAGATCGTGGCCAATAACCAGCGCCTCGGGATATTTCCCAAGCAGTCGACTGACGGCGACATCTCGGCAGTGGACTTCCAAAGATGAGACAAAAATAAGCTTCATAAGGCTCGAGCTTACATGAGAATGATTCTCAATATAAATAACGAATACTTCGTGTTAACCGGCAGCGGGCCGCCAAAATCATCAATGATTGATGATTTGGCGGCCCGCACCGTGGAAAATTCCTAGTGGAAGAAGTGACGCGCTCCGGTGAAGTACATGGTGATGCCAGCAGCGTTTGCCGCGGCGACAACTTCCTCATCACGAACCGAACCACCAGGCTGAACGACAGCCTTAACGCCGGCGTCAAGCAAGATCTGCAGGCCATCGGCGAACGGGAAGAACGCATCCGAGGCGGCAACGGCACCTTCGGAACGTTGCTCGGAAGCGGAGCCGTCAACGTTTTCCGCGCCCCCGGCGGCATCTGCACCGGATTCAACCTTCACGCCAAGGGTATTGGCGCGCTCGACTGCAAGCTTGCACGAGTCGACGCGGTTGACCTGGCCCATGCCGATACCCACGGCTGCACCGTCCTTGGCGATAAGAATTGCGTTCGACTTCGCCGCACGCACCGCACGCCAAGCGAAGGCAAGATCTGCCAGCGTCTTCTCGTCGGCAGCCGGGCCGGCCGCAAGGGTCCAGTTCGCCACGTCGTCACCGGCAGCAGTGATCTTGTCACTGGCCTGCACCAGCATGCCGCCGGAAACCTGACGGAACTCGTTTGCGTTGCGCGCGTAGCCCTCTGGCAATGCCAGCAGGCGGATGTTCTTCTTGGCCGAGAGGATCTCTACTGCTTCTGGCTCGAAGTCCGGTGCGATGACCACCTCGGTGAAGATGCCCTTGACCGTTTCGGCCATTGCTTTGGTCACCGTGCGGTTAGCGGCGATGACACCGCCGAAAGCCGACACCGGATCGGTGGCATGCGCCTTGGCATGGGCCTCGGCGATTGGATTGGCCGCCTCCGGGGAAGCGACCGCAACGCCACAGGGGTTGGCATGCTTGATCACTGCCACCGCGGGCTGCTCAAAATCGAAAGCGGCGCGCAGCGCCGCATCGGCATCCACGTAGTTGTTGTAGCTCATCGGCTTACCGTGCAGCTGGTCCGCCTGAGCAATACCGGCTGGGGCCGCCTCGTCAACGTACAGGGCTGCCTGCTGGTGCGGGTTTTCACCGTAGCGCAGCGCTTCGGCACGCTGCAGGGCTACGCCCGCGTAGGCTGGCCAGTCGATAACACCGTCGCCGTCCTCGTCAAGGAACTGGCTGGCGGTCCAAGAAGCCACTGCGGTGTCGTACGCCGCGGTATGGGCGTAGGCCTTCGCCGCCAGACGCTGACGGGTCTTCAGATCGAAGCCGCCCTCTGCGGCGGCCTCGACGACCTTGGAGTAGAAGGTTGGGTCCACCACGATGGACACCGCTGCGTGGTTCTTCGCAGCCGAGCGGACCATGGCAGGTCCTCCGATATCGATCTGCTCGACAACCTCGTCCTGGCTGGCTCCCGAGGCTACGGTCTGGACGAATGGGTAAAGGTTCACCACGACTAGATCGATCTGCTCGATGTCCATGGCGGACAGGGTGTCCATATGTTCGCCCACGCGACGGTCGGCAAGAATGCCGCCGTGGATGCGCGGGTGCAGGGTTTTCACACGGCCATCGAGCATTTCCGGGGAGCCGGTAACCTGCTCTACCTCGGTGACTGGAATCCCTGCTGCCGCGATCTTCTTGGCGGTGGAACCGGTGGAGACCAACTGCACGCCAGCTTGGTGCAGTCCGGCGGCCAGTTCCTCCAGGCCAGTCTTGTCGTATACGGAAATCAAGGCGCGGCGGATGGCCACACGATCCAAGACGGTCTTACTCACGAAAATGCTCTCCCGGCGGTGAGATGAAAAGGGGCGGGCAACCAATGGTCGCCTTCCCTATTCTAGCGCCGGAAGCAGGCGATTCTTCAGTTCATGTCAGCGCTACTGAACTGGTTGCTCCAGCTGCGGGAAATGCTCGACGAGCTGCTGCGGTGTCAGGCAGAGTTCGAGCAGTTTTTCTGCATGATCGTCGTCGGCAACATAGGCGACCAAGTCGACCTTTGTCCGTTCGTTCAGCTCCTCACGCAATGACTGAGCGACGGCAACGAGGGTGTGATAATAGCGCTTAATTGTGCTCTCCCACCCTTCGCGGGTAGCCAGATCCGTCATCGCATCCGACCAGATTTGGGCGGCCGGGTCTTGGCATAGATCGATAGCGGACCAATGCCAATCGCTCGGTTCCCACTTATCTGAGTAGAAACTGTCGCCATCGTCTTCTTCGAGATCTGCCTCGATGGCGCTCAGGACGGCATCGAGATCTTCGCTGTCCTCGTCCGCGTCGGTCTCATCCGCGGAGTCTTGCAACTCATCCTCGGATTCGGTGACATGCTCAACGCTGAGCTGCCCCTGAACCTCAGCGTCCGAACGATCCTCGTAGTTGTCGTCCTCGTCGAGATCTTCGCCGCGTTCCACCAGTAAGTCCCGAGATTCGCTTTGGCGATCGCGTTCGAGCGCTTCAACAGAATTTAATGCCAGCAGCGGCATTGCGATGTTCTCGCTCTCCGAGGTGCTGACACCATGCAGGGCAATGGCATAGAAGTTCTGTTCCGGGTGTTCGGCAATCACTTCCGCCGCGTGTCGAAGGGCAGCCACCCGTATCGCCTCTTCGAGAGCGGTCCAATCTACTCCCATGACCAGAGAATACTCCCTTCGGGCCTCGCGCAACAGGCCTTGACGAAGCGGTGCAAAAGGCGTAATGAGATGCGCTGAAGCTACAGATTTCGGTATGCTTCGACGCGAAGCGTGCCGCACTTTATGTGGCCGATCCTAGGAAAGGCCAACGACAGTGCCAACTGCCACACTCCCCTCCGGCACGCACATTGTGCAGGAGCTGCCCTTCAAATGGAAGGTGCAAGGCACCATCTTCATCATTGGTGGGCTGGGCTTCATGTTTGATGCCTGGGACGTGACCCTGAACGGTGCGCTCATCCCGTTGGTGGCCGCCGAATGGGGCCTGGACCGCCCCACGGCCGCGTTGCTTGGAACCTCTAACCTGGTGGGCATGGCGCTTGGCGCTTTCCTATGGGGAGGAATCGCGGACAAATACGGTCGCAAAAATGCCTTCTCACTGACCTTGCTGATGTTTTCGATATTCACCGTGCTTGGCGCGCTCTCCCCTAACTTTGGTTTCTTTGTCGCCTTCCGCTTCCTTGCAGGAGTAGGCCTGGGAGGCTGCATTCCGGTGGACTACGCCCTGGTTGGCGAATTCACCCCGGCAAAACTGCGCGGACGGGTGCTCACGGCAATGGATGGCTGGTGGCCCATCGGCGCGGCACTGTCCTTCTTCGTTTCCGGGTGGGTTATGGCCACTGCCGAGAACTGGCGCTTGATTCTCGCGGTGATGATCCTTCCGGCCTTCATGGTGTTTCTGGTGCGTTTGAAAATGCCCGAATCCCCGCTGTTCCTCGCGGCCAAGGGACGCGAGGTCGAAGCCCGACAAGTCATCGATGAATTGGTGCAGCGTACCGGTGCCGCACCTCGGGACTACGTCATCGAGGCGGCCCCATCTGGCAAGGGACCACGCTGGTGGGAGCAGGTCGTGGAGCTGTGGCGCTACTCGGCCAAGCTGACGGCAACCAGCTGGCTGTTGTTCGTCACCGTCTTGCTCGTCTACTACCTGGCACTGACTTGGCTTCCCACCATCTTGACCGAGGCCGGCATGGCGCAGTCCGCCTCGTTTTTCGCCACCGCGGTGATGGCCCTGATGGGTCTGGTCGGTGTGCTGATCGCCGCCTTGCTCGTAGAGCGAGTGGGCCGCAAATGGCTGCTCGGCATCTCCGCACCACTGGCGGGGATCGTGCTGATCGTGGTCGCCGTCAGCCTGGACGCACCGGCCACCGCGGTGGCCTGGATTCTGGTGTTCGGCGTTGTGGTCCAGGTGGCGATACCGGTGTTGTATGCCTACGTCTCCGAGCTGTACCCGACCGAACTGCGCGCCAGTGGCTTCGGCTGGGCCTCAACCATGTCCCGCTTTGCCGCGGGCTTTGGTCCGTTGCTCTTCGCCGCGCTTTGGCCGATCGTCGGACTGCCCTGGCTCTTCGCCGGGGCTACCTTCTTGGTGCTCCTCGCGGTGTTGTTCATGGCCCGCTTCGCCCCGGAGACCCGCGGGCGCGACCTTCGCTAGGGACTGCGCAAGCCAAAGGGAGCACGAATGCTTCGTAGTGGACGAGGCGACTTTTTCCTCGCTTACCGAGGTATTGTGAGCTCATGCCTAGGCTCGGAACTGTGCGGCCGCTCGGCGTCACGCGCCGGGTAGCTTTCCCGCTGATTTTCGCGGGCGCCCTGGCGGGAGCGCTGGCCTCCTGCAGCGCGGACACCCGGCCGGATTCGGCCTGCATGCCGCCGGAATTTTCGCTGTCCCAAGGGACCGCGCAGCGCGGAGATCCGGTGCAAATTTCGGCACCAGATGCGGATTGCGACCCTCGCTACGGACCTCAAGCCCAGGTGGAAATCAGCGTCACCGATGCGCAAGGCATCGAAGTCATCCACACCACCGAACCCATGGGCGATGCCGGGAAGTTCAGCTACACCTTCGAAGTGCCGCAGGACATGGAACTTGGCAAGGCGGCTATCAGCGCCTTTCCGCACGCGGTGGACTGGTGCGATGACACCGGGGTGAACAACCGGATTTACGGCGGGCTGGCTATCGTTCGCGCTTCGTGCAGCATTCCCGTGAAAACCTTAGCGATCATCCGCTAGGCCGGCAAGGAATGCCGCCCCGTGCACCGGGCTTCGGGCCAAGAAGCGAAGGTCCTCGAAACCTTCGGCGGCTAGTGCCGCGCGGAGGCGCTCTTGATAAATGGGCTGGTGCTCGATTACCCCACCGCCGAGCACTATGGGAGCGGAGATTCCCAGCTGGCCGGCGACAACGCATACCTTGGTCACCACAAAGGTGATCGCCTGCTGAAGAATTTCTTCGGCCGCAGCATCCCCCGCCGCAATAGCTTGGAAAACTAGCGGTGCGCACCGGGCCCAGTATTCACGCGAACTTCGCTTGTGGAAGAGCCCAATGAGCTCTTCGGGATTCGCGCACTCGACATGCTCCAGCAACGACGAGGTCAGAGCCGACTCGCGCCGACCTCGGTTGAACTCATCCAGGGCGTGGCGCACCGCCTCTCGGCCAAACCAGTAGCCCGCTGCTTCGTCTCCCAGCAGGTAACCCCATCCCCCGTACCGTGCGGTCTGCCCGGCGGAATTCAGACCCCAAATCGCTGACCCGGTTCCCAGAATGACCGCGATCCCCAGGTCCGATTGCCCGGCGGCCAGGATCAGCCGGGTATCGTGCACCACCCGGACCTCCGCATCCGGAACAAACGGTTCGATGAGCTTGCGCAGCGCCAGGCTATCGGCGTCGGTGTCGATCCCTCCGGCACCTGCAATCACCAAATCAACCTGCGGTTCGCCGAGTTCCGCGAACGCTTCGCGTAGCGCCTGCCGGGCTTCATCCAGGCTGACGTTTTGCACGTTGGCGCTGCCGGTGCGAACCTCTGCAACGATCTGGTCGTCCAGGTAGCGCACCGCGTGCGTTTTTGTTCCACCGATATCGAGCGCGATCAGTCGAAGCGGTGCTGATTCACTTGCGTGCGTCGATTCCATGGTGACCTTTGTCTGCCGTCTCTTCGGGCTCTTACCCGGCTTTAGCTTTTCATCGCGCTTGCCCAATGGCCGAGCAAGCAGCCAAACCACCTGCACAGAACGCGATCTTGCAGAACCGTCCACGTGAGAGCGCGGTGGAGAGCTCAACCATTCCGCTTATTGGATAGTCTAAAAGCAAGCTTACTGTTCTCAAGGAACCCTTGTTCCGAGAAAGGCATTCATGCATGATGACATCTCGCTGACCACCGGACGCGTCAAACGCGTCCTCAATGAACGAATCCTTCCCTCGGTGTATTCGGATTCTGTCCCGCTGGAGGTGTCGTGGCATGAGCTGCCAGGTGAACCGATCCCCGCCGTGGAAGGTATTGCCCTTGACTACACGCCGACCCAGGTCGGCGGCGCGTGGGGTGCCGCTTGGGGTACCACCTGGTTCAGGCTTCGCGGGCAGGTCCCGGAAAGTTGGGCCGGACGCCGCGTGGAGGCGGTCATTGACCTGGGCTTCGATGCCAACATGACCGGGTTCCAGTGCGAAGGGCTGATTTACCGTCCCGACGGGATTACCATCAAGGCGCTGAACCCGCGCAATCAATGGGTTCCGGTCAGCGAGTCAGCCGAAGGCGGTGAACAACTCGAGCTCTTCTTGGAGGCAGCTTCCAATCCGGTGCTCCTGGATTATCACCCGTTCTTGCCCACCGAGCAGGGAGATATCCTTACTTCGTCCCCGCGCAAGCTCTACACCACTCGCCGCATGGATTTAGCGGTCTTCGAACCGGTCGTCCATGATCTGGTCCTCGACCTTGAAGTGCTGCTGGATCTGCAAGCCGAGCTGCCCGACGGTCCACGGCGCATGCAGATTCTGCAGGCGCTGGATAACTCAATGGACGTGCTGGACCTGCAGCGCATCGTTGACACCGCGCAGGCCGCACGCGACCGTCTTTCCCAGGTGCTCGCCGCCCCGGCGGAACACAGCGCCCATCAGATTTCGGCGATCGGCCACTCGCATATCGACTCCGCCTGGTTGTGGCCACTGCGCGAAACCATCCGTAAGGTCTCACGCACCTGTTCCTCCATGGTGGAACTGCTGGATTACGATGATGAGTTCCTCTACGGAATGTCCAGCGCTCAACAATACGCCTGGCTGAAGGAACACCGCCCCGAAGTGTGGGACCGTGTGAAAAAGGCGGTGGCCGACGGCCGTTTCCTCCCCCTAGGGGGCATGTGGGTCGAATCGGACACGGTGATGCCTTCCGGGGAGTCGCTGGTCCGTCAATTCCTCTATGGACAGAAGTTCTTCCGCGACGAATTCGGGATCACCTCGGCCGGAGTGTGGCTTCCGGATTCCTTCGGCTACTCCCCCGCGCTGCCGCAGCTGATGCGCCGGGCAGGCTTTGAATGGTTCTTCACCCAAAAGATCTCCTGGAACCAGCAGAATAAATTCCCGCACCACTCGTTCTTGTGGGAGGGAATCGACGGATCGCGAATATTCAGCCACTTCCCCTCCATGGATACCTACAACTCGCAGCTTTCCGGCGAGGAAGTCGCCAAGGCTTCCCGACAATTCCGCGAGTCACGGCTGACCAACAATTCGATCGCCCCGGTGGGCTGGGGCGACGGTGGCGGCGGAACCACGCGCGAGATGACCGGCAAGGCACGCCGCCTGGCAAACCTTGAAGGCAGCGCCACGGTGAAGTGGGAACATCCCAACGACTTCTTCGACCGCGCCCAGCAGGAGTTGCCAAGCCCGCCGGTCTGGGTGGGCGAACTCTATCTTGAGCTTCACCGCGCCACGCTCACCAGCCAGCACCAGACCAAACAGGGGAACCGGCGCACCGAGCAGCTGCTGGTAGAAGCCGAACTATGGGCGGCCACCGCCGCCATCTATGCCGGCGCCGAATACCCCTACGAGCGGATCGACGCGCTATGGCAGACGGTATTGCTGCACCAGTTCCACGACATCCTTCCGGGTACCTCGATCGCCTGGGTGCACCGCGAGGTGGTGGCCCGGTACGGGCAGGTCATCGAGGAAGCAGAAGCGCTCATTGGCGCAGCGCAGCAAACGCTCGCCGGAACGGGCACGACGTCGCTGACCTTCAACGGCGCAGCCTTTGCCCGTGCGGGCATACCCTTCGGGGCCGCCGGCGAAATTTGCGCAGCCGAACACGAGGCGGTGCAGATCGCCGAGCATGAGGGCGGATACCTGCTGGAGAACGCTCTGGTGCGGATTTTCGTCACCGCCGAGGGTCTGGTGAGCTCCGCAATCGATGTGGCTACCGGCCGGGAAACCATCGCTCCGGGGCAGGTGGCGAACCTATTGCAGCTGCATCAGGACTTCCCGAATATGTGGGATGCCTGGGACGTGGACAAGTACTACCGCAATCAGGTCACCGACCTGCGCGCGGTGGACTCGATGGAGCTTTCCCGTGAAGCGGATGGAAGCGTGACGCTGGAAATTCTGCGCAGCTTCTCGAATTCCAAGATCGAACAACAGCTCGTTCTAGCTCCTGGCTCCCGGACCCTGCAGATCAAGCAGAGCACCGACTGGCATGAGGCGGAGAAGTTCCTCAAGGTCTCCTTCCCGCTGGATATTCGTGCGGAGCATACGATCGCTGAGACGCAGTTCGGCTACCACCAACGAGTCACCCACGTGAACACCAGTTGGGAGGCTGCAAAGTTTGAAACCTCCATGCACCGCTTCGTGCTCGCGCAGGAGCCCGGCTTCGGTGCGGCACTGATCAACGATTCCATCTATGGCTTCGATGTCACCCGCGACTCCACCGAGGCCGGCATCTCCACCACCTTGCGCTTGTCGCTCTTGCGCGCTCCGCGGTTCCCGGACCCGGAAACCGACCAGGGGCGCCAGACCCACCGCTACGGTTTGGTCATCGGTGCGGATATCGCCTCGGCGACCGAGGCCGGAGCCTTGCTGAACAGCGCCGAGCGGGTCATCCAGGGTGCCACGCCGGTGGCTCCGCTGGTCACCCTCGACGGCGAAGGACTGGTGGTTTCCAGCGTGAAGCTTGCCTCCGATCGCTCCGGCGACCTGGTGGTTCGGGTCTACGAGTCGCTGGGACGGCGAGCGCGCGGCAGCTTGAAAATCAACGCAAAAATCGCGGCGGCGAGTACCGTGAGCCTGCTGGAAGATGCGCTCCCCGAGGACGGCCCCGAGGTGGCAGACGCTGAGGTGCGCCTTGCCTTGGGCGCCTTCGAGGTGCGCACGGTTCGCTTCGGCTTGGCCAGCTAGCCGGCGACAGGCAAGGGACACCTGGTCCACGCGCTGACTCGTATGGACCAGGCGCCCCTTGCCGCTCCGTGAGGCGACCGCAGTATCCGGCGCCGCTACTGGATCATCGTCCCGTCGGGTGCGACCGCGTACCAGACTTCGTTAACCCCTTGGCCGGCAACATCACCCGCTTTGCTGTCATTGATGAAGGTGTACAGCGGCATTCCGTTGAGCGTCAGATGCATTTCGCCCTCGGGGCTGGTGATAGTTCCAACTTCGCCGGTGACTCCTTCCAGGGTCGGGGTGTCGCTGGTGGTTGTGGCGATTGGCCAATTGGCCAGGCACTCGCCGGTGCAGGCGCTGGTCGTGGTGCCGGCCGTGTCGTTGGTGAAGTAGTACAGGGTCATGCCGTTCGCGTCCACCACGACATCACCCAAACTCGTGGAAGCAACGCCCAAATCAACGCCCGCGGCGGTGTCCATCGGCGCTTCGGAGGTGCTCTTCGGCCCGCCGTACATGCCGCCACCGCTGTCGTCGCCGCTGCCCGCGCCGCCACCGCAACCGGCAAGCAGCAAGGCCGCGCCAAATAACACCGCGGCGGGAGCAGCAAATTTCCTGCGGCTGATCGTATTCATGATGCATTCCTTTCATCGGACGGGCTGAGCGGTCTGGCCCCGGCCAAGACCGAATCCACGCGAGGCCATTGAGCAGAGTTGCCCGCAGACTGCCCTCAATGTCTAAGACGCAGAGAAATGTGTTCTGGTTCATGTTTTTGCAGTTTTTTCTGCGCATACTTGGAATGTGAATGAACCATTTTCCGTACCGGCGCGTCTTAGTGGGTGAAGCTTTGCCCTCACGACGACCGACTGGAGCGAAGGTGCCATTAGACGCACAGGTAGTCTCCGACATCTACCGCGAGCATGGAGAGGCGCTGCGGCGCTTTGCCTTGCGTGTCGCGGACAATCGGGACGAGGCCGAAGATGTGGTGCAGGAGACCGTGCTAAAAGTTTGGAAGGCTGCGCCGGTATTGACCGGCTCGCTGCGCAGTTATCTGTTTGCGACGGCGCGCAATGTGATTATCGATCGGCACCGCCGGGCGGCTGCCCGAATTTCGGCTCAGCCCTTGGGCGAAACCGATCCGGAGGCCGGCGACACCTCGCGAGAAATATCCGAGGCCTTGGACCGGATACTGATGGAGGAAGCGCTCATGCGCTTGAGCTTCGAACACCGCAAGGTAGTTTTGCATCTGCATTATTTCGGTTCCACGGTGGCGCAGGCAGCACAGGATCTAGGCATCCCGGAGGGTACGGTGAAATCGCGGGCCTACTACGCGATGCGTTCCCTGCGCGGGATCTTGGAGGAGATGGGGGTTGGGCAGTGAACGAGCACATTGATCTTGGAGCGCATGTGCTCGGCGGGCTGAGCCCTGATGAGCAGGCTGCCTTCGAACTGCACCTGTCCGGATGCTTGGAATGCCGGCAGGAATTGGCTGTCTTCGCTCCCGTGGCCGGGCGTTTAGGTTCGGTGGACGCGGGCACTGCGCGGACCTTGCTGGAGCCGCGCCCCACAGAACCAGAGGTGACTGCCGAGGTTGATTTGCTGGACTCCTTGCGTGCCCGGCGGCGCTCGCGGCGCCTGATTCAGCGGTCGGCGCTCGCGGTCGCTGTCGCAGCTTCGGTGGCCGCCGGGGTCTTCCTGGCCCCGGTAGTGCGCCCAGCCCCGGCGCCGGATGCCACCTATGAGGTTGTTGGCCTCACCGGGCAACAGGTCGGTCTGGGGCTGAATGCAAAGGCCTGGGGCACCGAACTCCGATTCGAAGGTAGCGGACTTCCCACTCAGGGCACGCTGTCGCTCTGGGTGGTCGATTCCACCGGCGCGGTGGACCAGGCTGGCGCTTGGAGCGCCACGAAAACGGGCAAGACCCAGATGACCGGTGCCGTCCCCGTGCAGCTGGACGAGATTTCCTCGATTCAGTTGCGCGACGTCGATTCGAAAGTTCTCGCCGAGCTGCAATTGCCTGCGCATCCCGCGCCGCAGTCAAGCTAGCTGCTGGCGGTCCACCGCCGGCAGCCAGTGATCCTGCCATCCGGTTGGCGCCCGGCCAGCGTGGCGGGCAAGAATCTAGCCGCTCCCGGTACGAGCCTCGCTCAGCCCGGGATGTGGCCGGTGGCCTACCAGGGGGAGGGCTCGTAGTCCTTGAGGAAGCAGCCGTAGAGGTCGATGCCGCGTTCCCCGTCGACGATCGGCTGGTAGACCCGGGCCGCCCCGTCGATCAGGTCCAGCGGCGCGTGCCAGCCCTCGGCGACCATGCGGACCTTGGAGTCATGCGGGCGCTCGTCGGTGATCCATCCGGTGTCCACCGCGGACATCAGGATCCGGTCGGTGGCCAGCATTTCCTCGGCGCTGGTGCGCGTGAGCATGTTCAGCGAGGCCTTGGCCATATTGGTGTGCGGGTGCCCGGCGCCCTTGTAGCGTCGGGAGAACTGGCCCTCCATGGCCGAGACGTTCACGATGTACTTGCGGTGCGCGTCCGAGGCCGCCAGCGCCGGGCGCAGCCGCGAGGCCAGCAGGAACGGCGCGGTGACGTTGCACAGCTGCACCTCGAGCATTTCCAGCGCGTCGACGTCCCCCAGGATCTGCGTCCAGGAGTTTTCGGTGACCACGTCGGGCACCAGCCCGCCGGCGTCGATCGCGGTGCCGGTGGCAATTTTTTCGAGGGTGGCCGAACCCGCGGTCATCGCTAGTTCGGCGAGCGCCTGCGCATCGTATTGCGCGTGGGCTGCCGGTGCCAGCAGGGCTGAATCTTCGAGCCGGAACGCGCTGGCCAGCGCCTTGGGGTGTTCTGTCGGCGGATTGGCCTCGCCCCACAGTTCCGGTCCGCCGCGCACGAATTCGAGCTCAGCCGGAAGTTGCTGATGCTCGGCTTCGATCAGGTGCTGGTAGGAATTGGTGGTGCGCCGCACCGTCTGGGCCGCGTTATTGATCAGGATGTCAAGCGGGCCTTCGGCGGCGACGCGGTCGGCCAGCGAGATCACCTGAGCGGGGTCACGCAGGTCGATTCCGACGATGCGCAGCCGGTGCATCCAGTCTGCCGAGTCTTCGATCGCGGCGAAACGCCGGACCGCGTCGCGTGGGAAACGCGTGGTGATGGTGGTGTGGGCGCCGTCGCGCAGCAGGCGCAGCGCGATATGCATCCCGATTTTTGCCCGGCCACCGGTGAGCAGTGCGCGTCTTCCGCTGAGGTCTGCGCGGGCGTCCCGGCGTTCGCGGCCCTGCGCGGCACAGGCGGGGCAGAGGTAATGGTGGAAGGCATCGACCGTGGTGTAGCGCTGCTTGCAGATGTAGCAGCCGCGCGGGCGCAGGTATTCACCTGCGCTTTGCTCCGCGGCGGAGGAACTCAGATCCAGACCCAGGGTTTCGTCATCCAAGCGATGTGGCGAGCCGGTGGCGGTGCGTTCGATGACCGCCCGGTCTGCCGCGGTGATTTCGGCGCGCTTCTGGGATTTGCGGTGGCGTTTGGCGGCCTTGAACATGTTGCTGGTGGCACGGCGGACGGCGATATGCCGCTCATCCTCGCTGGGAAGCCGGTGCACCATGCCCAAGACCTTCAGGGCGGTTTCGAGTTCGGCTTCGGTAAAGTGGGCGTCGTCGCCGGTGGGCTCTGCCGGGTGTGGATGTTCAGTCATGTCGCCATCCAGTCTACTTTGTGCCGTTGCTGGCTACTTGCCCGTTGCCAGATCCGCCAAGGTATCGATCAGCAAGCGGCGTTCGACCAGCTTGATGCGTTCGTGCAAGGTGTCTTCGGTATCCTCGTCGCGCACTGCCACGGCTTCTTGACGTAGGATCGGGCCGGTGTCTACCCCGGCGTCGGCGATGTGCACCGTGCAGCCGGTGACCTTGACCCCATAGGCCAAGGCGTCCCGCACGCCGTGGGCTCCCGGGAAGGAAGGCAGCAAGGCCGGGTGAGTGTTGATGTACGTGCCGTCGAAAGCATCGATGAATTCCTCGCCGACAATGCGCATGAATCCGGAGGAAACCACGTAGTCGGGCCGGTAGGACAGGCACTTTTCGGTGAGCTCATGATTCCACTGCCCGCGGTCGGCGTAGTCCTTGAAATTGACCACGAAGGTTTCGATGCCGGCGGCCGCCGAACGCTCAACGCCGTAGGTGCCGTGCTTGTCCGCACCGACTGCGGCGATCTCTACATGAGGCAATTCGCCAGTTGCCACGGCGTCAATGACCGATTGAAGGTTCGAACCGGTTCCGGAAACAAGTACAACAATGCGCATACAGGCTATTCTACGGTTCCTTTGGCGTGCGGTTATCGCCGCCGCCGGCAGGTGAAGTAACGGCGCTCACAATAGCTGCGCTGCACAGCCTAGACTGGGCAGAAGCGCAACCAGAAAAGGAGCATGCCATGACCGAGATCATTCCGGATGACAAGAATTGGACCTTCGTCCTAGAATCCGTCTGCACCGAATGCCATCACGACGTGAGGAACGTGTCTCCAGCCGATGTTATCGAACAGCTCCCCCAGCTCGTCGACCGCTACCTGCTCGCATTGCGCCGCCCGCAGGCGCAAGAGCGCACCAGCCCGACGCGTTGGAGCGATCAAGAATATGTGCTTCATGTAGCCGAGATGCTGGTGACGATGACTCGCCGTTTGGAGCTTATGACCACTCAGGATGATCCGACCTTCCCCAGCTGGGACCAGGACCAGGCCGCCGAAAAGGGCAACTACAACCAGCTCGAAGTCGACGAGGCAGCAGCACGGTTGCGAGCCGCAGCCTCGCTCTATAGCAACAAGCTGGCCCGCATCGACAGCTCCGATTATGGCCGCAAGGGGCTGCGCTCCAATGGCGCAGCCTTCACCGTAGCTACTTTGAACCAGTACGCTTGGCACGATGTACTGCACCACATTTGGGATTTGAAAGCCTAGCGGACTACTAGGAGTTATTTATTTCAACCGTTTTTTGCCCCGCGGATCTCCTTGATTAGACTGCTTGATAAGCACGCCAAATCCTCACAGTTCAAGGACCGCAAGAGTATGAAGAATCATCACGCCGGCAAGGTATTGGTCTTGGCTCTCCTCGGGCTGTTCATGCTTTCGGCCTGCAGTGCCGATACCGCGTCCGAAGAAACTACCGCCCCGGTTCCGGACGCAACCGAACTAATGCCGGTGTTGAGCGAAGAAGCTGGAGACGCAGACCGGCTACCGGAGGGTTTCGAGACTTCCGAGGCCTACACCGCCGAAGCGCTGAGGATGTTGGCGCAGTCGAGTTATGGCGACCATTTTGTGGCCGAAGGCGTCAACGGCGAGCTCTGCTTGATCACCGTGGCCGCACCAAAAGAGCAAGGCATGGAACCCGAAGTCGCCGCCTCAACCTGTCCACCGGTCGAGCATGTGGCCGAGAACGGTATCCTGCTAGCGGTAACCGGCGGCGAGTCGAGTTTCGACGTGGTGACATTCCTGTTGCCACCGGATATTTCAGAGCAAACCGCCACCGAGACGATCAACAAGCTAGTACCCAATAATCACACCGACCTTCGTCCTGCGGTGGAAATCCTCAGCAATGATTCGGCCGTCTTGCTTGTCATGACTTCAGAGACTTCTCAGGAACTGGGCGATTTCCAGCTTCCCCGCCCGAATGGTGATTCGCTGACGATACGGCCATTGGATTAAAGCAAAAACGAACACCTTGGAATCTCAGATGCAATGATCTACGCTGAAACGCCAAAGTGCTCGACAGTTGATTCGGTCCATACGCGGGTGCGCCACCACCGCAGCGCTGTGCAAAAAGATCGCATGCTTTTCTGCGCCTCTCGCCCCGCTGGCTACAAGGCCCAACCAACTCGGAGGCCGGTTGCCCTTCGCTGAATTGAATGCGAACCTGAGGTTGCCGGGGTTTTCTATCCTTCTAGTACGGGATCAGTTTCGAACAAGGGAGCAACCAGATAGCCGATCGCGGTACCCAAACCAATTTGCAGCGCCAACGCGCCGGCGGTGATCCACATATGCGGGCCCAACTCGGTCAGCCGGCCAACGGCCAAGGAACCCGAAGATAACCATGAACCGCTCAAGCTCACGAGACCGGCGACTATTCCGGTGAAGATTGAAAGGCACATGGTGGACAGGCCAAGGGAGAGAATTGTAAAAGGGATGCGGCGGGCAAACCAATCTTCCAGATGGTTTTCTCCCACACGAAGGAAGTACCAGCCAGCAACGATTCCGGCAACTACCGGGAGCAAGAGAAATAGCCATTGATTTCCCGCTTCGCCCGAGGGCAATGCCGCGAAGAGCGGCATGGACGGCAGCGGACCCACGGTGGTTTCCAACGTTGAAAGCGTGCTTCCGGCGCCGATGCTAAAACCGCCACCGCTAATCCAAGACAGCACCCAAAATACCGCATTCGGGATCAGCCCCAGCTGCAGCAGGGTCAGCGCAAAGGAACCGATGGGGCCCGGACGCAGCTCCTGGTAAATATTTGCTACATCGGCCCAGTGCAATCCCACGGTCACACTCATCAAGATGCCGGAAATAGCTACGGCGGCCATATATCCGATGAAACCGGCCACGATGACGTGCCATACATAGGATCCGGCCCAACGCCGATGTGGCGAGACACGCGATATATGTGCCGCAACGTCGACGCCGATGAGCCTGCCCCAGGTACCGGCTTCCCGGCGTGCGCCAAAGATCAGTCCGATGAAGGCGATGATCAGCGGGATAAAGGTCGCCGGCACGACGTCTGCCCTCGCGTATGCGTTACTCGCCAGGAAGGCCATGCCGGTGCCGATGGCACCATAGGTAATGAATGCCCCTGCAAGGCCTTGCCACAACTGGTCGGTGTATGAGGCCCTCGCGATTCGCCGCCCTGCGCGCCAGCAGAAAATGAATGGCAGCAAGCTCAAGCCCAAGGGCAAAAGTGTCAACCACCCGGAGGCCGAGCTGGGATCTGCCTCCGGTCCGAGGTTCATGACTTCTAGCGGAACCCCGTGAATCAATAGCCACAGCAGGCCGCCAAATTGCAGGATCGTCTCAAAGGATTCTTCGAGGAATCCACCGCTGAAATACACCGCAACCAGGGGCACGATCAGCAGCGCCATGCAGAACACGACAGATTGCACAATCTCGAACACACCCTGCAGGGCAAGGGGCATTGGCCATCCGTTGCGCAAGCGCAGCATCACGGCTTTCATGGGTTTCTTTTCGCGGCTCATCATCTTCAATGGTGCCACCATTGCCGCCGCCCACTGAGAAGCGACGCGCAACGGCAACCCATCAGGTCATAGGACCGGAGGCTAGTAACTTGCCGGAGCAGCTGCCTGTCCATCGTCCTTAAAGCTCGCGGCCAATGCCTCGGTGGCCCGGGCAAGCAAGGCAACGTCGGCACCTACACCCACATAATCGGCGCCGGCTTCGATGTACTTTCGCGCACTTGCCTGATCGAAGGCATTCACACCGGCATATTTGCCGGCGGCTTTTGCTGCCTCGATGGACTGCAGCACGCCGGAGACCACATCCGGGTGGGCTTGCTGACCGATCACCCCCATTGATGCTGCCAGATCCGAGGGGCCGATAAAGATCCCATCGACACCTTCGGTGCCAACGATCTGGGCGACGTTTTCCACCGCTTCCGCCGATTCGATCTGCACCATCACGGTGATCGTTTCGCCTGCACGATGCAGATAGTCGGGAATTCGGTTCCAGCGCGCCGAGCGCGCCAGCGCCGAGCCAACACCGCGCACGCCAAGCGGCGGATAGTTGCAGGCGGCGACCGCGTTGGCCGCTTGCTGGGCATCGTTGACCATCGGGATGATCAGCGACTGCACGCCAAGGTCCAAGAACTGCTTGATAATGACCGGGTCGTTGACCGGCGGGCGCACTACCGGGATGGTGGAATAACCGCGCACCGCTTGGAGCTGCGCCAAGATATTCTGCAAGTCATTGGGTGAATGCTCGGCATCGATGAATACCCAGTCAAAGCCTGCGCCCGCGCAGATCTCTGCGTTGAGCGCCGAGGCGGAGCAGACCCAGATGCCGGTGAGCGCATGGTCTGCCTCGCGCAGCGCGTCCTTGAGCGACGGGTCGGGTTCTACTCGAAATGACATGTCACGGTTCCCATCGGTCCGTAGTCCGCGAAGACCGTGTCGCCCTTGTCCACCGGCATGGGACGGGTGAACGAGCCGGCCAGGATGATCTCCCCGGCGTTGAGTTTATCCCCGTGCGGAGCGATTTTGTTCGCCAACCAGTACACTCCAGCGGCCGGGTGGTTTAGCACGCCCGCTGCGACCCCGGTCTCTTCGATGGTCTGGTTCTTGAACAGGATGCCCGAGACCCAACGCAGGTCGATGGCATCCGGCTTCATCGGTGTGCCACCGATGACCATGGCACCCATCGCGGCGTTGTCGCTAATGGTGTCGACGATGCTGCGGCCCTTCATCTCAATGCGGGAGTCTAGGATCTCCAAGGCCGGAATCACATATTCGGTGGCCTCCAGCACGTCAAAAATATTCGCGTTTGGGCCTTCAATATCTTTCTTCAGTTTAAAAGCGAGTTCCATCTCCACTCGTGGGAACGTGTATTGATCCCAGTTGAAGGTGCACCCGGTGTCCAGCACCATATCTTCGAAAATGATGCCGTAGTCAGGTTCGGTGATTCCGGTCGCCATCTGCATGGCGCGCGAGGTCAAGCCGATCTTCCTGCCTGCCAAGACACGGCCGTTGGCTTCGCTGCGCTGGCGCCACAGGTTTTGCACCCGGTAGGAGTCCTCGACGGTCATTTCCGGGTAGCGTGCGGTCAGGAGCGGCACGGGCGTACGGGTAGCGCCTGCCTCGACAAGTTCATCGGCAATCGCCGTGATAATTTCCTCGGATAGCATCGACGGCTACACCTTTCGCATTCGAATTAAATCTACATGGGCTTTGTGGATGACATAGCTCACAAGTAAATATGCTATCGAGCTTCAAGGCTTCTGGCACATCGTACTAACATCCGCCGCCCGCAACGTCCGGAGGCAACGGCTAGATCGTGGATCAGCTTTTGCTCCCCTGGATGTTCGCCAGTAGGGCTTCGAACGGAAGTGTGGTTAGCGGGTCGTTGGGGTTTGCCGTGTCGCTGACCGATGGAGCAATCGAGCGCGTATCCGCCAGATCGGTATCGGCTTGGAGGTTTCCTCCATCTGCGGCAAGGGCCACAATGACCTCGCGAGCCACCCGCCGGGTGCGTACGGCCAGGGTCCCGGCAAGGCCCTCGCCGCCAAAATCTTCCGAAGCGGCAAAAACGGTAGTAGGCATGATCTGCGTACGCAGGTAGGAGAAGATCGGTCGCATGGCGTAGTCCACGGCAAGTTGATGGCGCTGCGAGCCGGCAGTTGCAGCCAAAACTACCGGCTTTCCGTCCAGCGACCTCGGATCCAGGATGTCGATAAAGGATTTGAACAGTCCCGAAATCGAGGCCGAAAAGACCGGAGTGACAGCCACCAGTACGTCGGAATTCACAACCGCATCCACGACTTCCTGCAGCGCAGGTGGAGCGAACCCGGTAAGCATGTTATTCACGATGTCCTGCGCAAATTCACGCAATTCTACGTTGAGTACGTCGGCTTGGACTCCTGCACCGGCCAGTTCCGCTGCGACGCTTTCACCGATCTGGCGCCCGAGCAGCGAGGTGCTCGAAGGGTTGCCCAGTCCGCCGGAGATGACCACGATTGATTTGCTCATTATTCCCATCCTGAATCCAAATTTTATATGCGTATGCATGTAATAACGGGCGGGCGGTTGATTCTATTCCCGCCCCGGCGCGAATGCCCCTGCAGCTCATCTTGGGAACTTGTTTTCATTATTGTGACGGTCGCAAAGATATTGATACGATGATCTTTATGAGCAATGACCATGCAGAGTCCAAGAATCAGCGCGACATCGAGTCCGGCGTTCGCACCGATTTCCGAAATGCCATGTCGTACGGAAGCTACCTGGATTTGGAACGCATCCTTTCGGCCCAGCACCCGGTCAGCGTCCCAGAGCATCACGACGAAATGCTGTTCATTATTCAGCACCAGACCAGCGAACTCTGGCTGAAGCTGATGCTGCATGAACTGCTCGAAGCTCGCCGGCTGATCGACTCGGACGACCTCGGCAAGGCCCTGAAATGCCTCGCTCGTGTGAAACATATCCAGAAAACCCTCACCGAGCAGTGGTCTGTTCTCGCAACGCTCACACCACGCGAATACGCGCAGTTCCGTGGTTTCCTCGGCTCATCCTCGGGTTTTCAGTCATTCCAATACCGTGCGGTGGAGTTTATCCTCGGCAACAAGCACGAAGGCATGCTCAAGGTGCACGAATCAGACCCGAAGGCACACGAAACGCTCACCGAGCTACTGCACGAACCAACACTTTACGACGCCTTCCTCGCTGCGCTTTCGCGCAAGGGCTACCAGATCTCCTCAGAAATCCTCGAACGCGATGTCACCAAGCCCTGGGAATTCCAAGCGTCGCTAGTGCCAATCTTCAAGGAAATCTACGAGTCCGAAGATACCGTGTGGAATCTCTACCAGGCCTGTGAAGACCTAGTGGATCTGGAAGACAACTTCCAAGCTTGGCGCTTCCGCCACTTGCGCGTGGTGCAACGAACCATCGGCTTCAAATCCGGGACCGGCGGCTCATCAGGCGTCAGCTTCCTGAAACGCGCACTGGACCTGACCTTCTTCCCCGAGCTCTTTGCGGTGCGTACAGAAATTGGCTCCGACTAGCCCCCTTGCCGCATTCGCCCTTGATGATTTCGAGTCTAGGACCGGTAGCGCGGCGTCGGTGGTACGCACCATTGCCGGCCTCTACCTGCGCCATGAGACAACGCCGGTTCCACGTCCCCGAATCATTGAGATGGCTCGAGCGGCAGGGGTGTCGACTCCCGCAGCACAGACCGCTGTTTCGCGGCTCATCGACCGCGGTGTACTGGAAACCGCGGGGCCTGCGGCACTTTCGGTGACCACGCCCGCTATGGCGATGTTTGCCCGCGGCAATAGGCGTATTTTCACTCCGCGTTGCATGGAACATTCCGATCGTTGGGTCCTTGTCGCTTTTTCCTTGCCGGAAGCCCTGCGCGCCACCCGGCATCAGCTGCGCAAACATTTCGTCCAGTTAGGTGGAGGCCTCGTCTCGGCTGGCCTGTGGATCTTCCCCGAATATTTGCAATCCGAGGTCTTGGAAGTCCTGGGAGCCTTGGACGCGAGGAACTACGCCACGCTTTTCATTTCGGAGACATTCGACCACCCGGGATCGGCCCGTGAAGCCTCCGCACAGTGGTGGGACTTGGACAAATTGGCCAAACTCCACCGCTCTTTTCTTGCTGCCACGGCGGGACTCGACGCGACGTCGATAGACGCTGAAGATGCCTATCTCGGCTATGTCGTGCTCATTGATGCGTGGCGAGCCATCCCGTACCTTGATCCGGGTCTCCCCGAACAGATGCTCCCCGATAACTGGCCTGGCCAAGCAAGCCGGGAGCGGTTCGTGGAAATTTCGGCCGCCTTCAAAGACCGGGCTGCGGCACATGCCGAGCACCTGCTGCGCTTGGCGGGCTGAAATCCTTCGATTAGCGCCAGACGGGCTCATCTGTGCCGTAGGGAGCCGGCGGCCCTGCATAATCAAGTGCCAGGCCTCCACACGATAGAGCTGGCGGGGCATAGGTCAGTTCTCCGAACGTACTGTTGATCTTGCGCACTGCGGGTTGACCCAGCGGTTCGATGTCCGCAGTTGGCAAGGGCTGCTCCAGCAGTGCCGTAGCCGTGCGAACCAGCGAGAATCTCGCGTGGCCGGTCATTCCCTGGGTTCTTCGCGCAGCCGCCAAGGACACCACGGCCGCAGCCATCCCGTATCCGGTTGCATGATCCAGCGCCTGCACCGGCAATGCGCCCGGTCTGCCCTCGGCGTCCCGGTAGATATCCGCGATACCGCATGCGGCTTGTACGATGCTGTCGAAGCCACGACGCTTTGCGTAGGGGCCGGTGTCACCCCATGCGCACAACTCGACGATGATTAGATTCGGATAGCGTTCGCGTAGCTGCTGAGTCCGCAATTCGTGCGCCGCTAAAGCACCGGGACGGTACCCGAGTAAAACCACGTCTGCTTCGCTCAACAGCTCATGCACGGTGTTTGCCTGCCGCAGATCGCGCAGGTCAATTTCCGTGCTTCGCTTTCCGAATCCGGTTTCTATGTACTGGCCCTGCAGTTCGGGCATTTGCGGAGGATCGACACGTAGGACGTCGGCACCCAACATCGCTAGGGTACGCGAGGAAGTGGGTCCCGCTATGACCCGGGTGAAGTCCAGGACGCGTAGCCCTCGAAGCGGCTTGGCTAAGTCTTGAGAATATTTCCACAATCGGCCCTGCGACACCTCGCTCATCGCGAACTCGACCCAAGGTCCGGCGGCAGCCGCTTGCCCCATTGCCGTAGCTTGCCATTGCGCGCGCGTTCGAACCTCTGCCGCGATCCCTCCGCAGGCGGTGATCAGTTCGACGACGTCGCCGGCTTCAACCATCAGAAGAGACTCAGCGAGCCGTTCGGGGCGGTCAATCCTCAAGGCTTGGAGCAGGGCGCGACGGTGATGCGGATAATTCGCGTGCGTGCGTATCCAGCCGTCGCTCGTTTGATAGAACCCAGAACAGGCATCGAACGCATCTCTTCGTTGCCCAGCGATGCGCAAGTGTTTCGTGGAAGCAAAGGCGGCGGCAGCCCTGCGAGCATCGATGGTGAACAAATCTTGGCTGCCGGTCAGCTGATTAACGGCCGCGGCACATAATTCGGTGGAGGCAATCGTTAGCCCCTCAACGTCCAAAGGCCCACCCCACCACCGCCGGGGCCCACTCCAGTTCTTTGCACGCAGAGCTGGAAGCAGCCCACACTGGGCAAATTCGGCATCGAGTGAAGGCACATCTCGGAGCTGGGAGGTACTCATCCCCGCGTGAACTGACTTTTAGGCATGTGGCTAGCGTGCCATTGCGCTCAATCACAGGCAAATGCTGCGGATACCGCGGTGCCTGCCCTGCAGACGCAGGGTTAAACACCTTGAGCTCGTGCCATTACCCAGCTGGGTAATGGCACGAGCTCAAGACCAAAAGCGAAATTAGTTCGCTGGTACGTTCAGGGTCTGACCAACCATGATCAGATCTGGGTCATTCAACTGATCGTCGTTCAGCACGAACAATCCACGCCAGTCCTTGACGCCCAAGCTGTCAGCAATCTTCGCAAGAGTATCGCCGGACTTTACGGTGTAGTCCTTGCCCGAGTCGGTAACCTTGATGTTGAAAACTGGTGCCTGAGGTGCCGCTTCAACGTGCTTGCCAGCGCTTGGCTGCGTGACCTTCTTGGAGCTACCGGTGCGCTCCAACGACTGCGAAGGCGCAGCCTTCTTGGTGGTCTGCTGCTTTGGCGCTGCCTGCTGCTTTGGCGCTGCCTGCTGCTTTGGAGCCTGCTTCTTTGGAGCTTCCTTCTTTGGAGCTTCCGGAGCCGAGTTGCCCGATGGCGTGCCGCTCAGCCCAAGCTTCGCCGAGCAAGCTGGCCACGCACCCCAACCCTGTCCGGCCTGGACCTTGGTGGCGATACGAATCTGCTCGGCCTTCGAAGCCTGGTTAGGCATGCCACTGCCTCCGAATGCCTTCCAAGTCTGAAGCGAGAACTGCAAGCCACCGTAGTAACCGTTGCCGGTGTTGATGGACCAGTTGCCACCGGATTCACACTGTGCAAGCTTGTCCCAGCTGCTAGCCGCGGAAGCCGGCACGGTCGAGGCGACGACTGCGGTGCTTGCTACTGCTACGGCGGCCAAGGTGGCTCCACCGCGACGAATGATGTTTTTGGTCTTCTGCTGGATCATGACTCTCCAGTGCCCTTCCACGCTCAGGCCTTCCTAGGCCATCCCTGTGCACCGCTCTGCGTCGCATTTCGACTTTTTTTGAAGTACTGCCCTGGTGAGCGGTTTGGAAGTCCCGGCAGTAGGTGTTTCCCCATAACACTGCGAGTGTTATCGAAACGTTATAAATGACCATAGCGCACGACCCCGCACCCTACGCAACTCAGGATTCTTTCAGAAACCCCGTAAATACAGGTCAAAACGGCCAAAGAAATTTTTTCGACGATCCCTTTTTTGGGCGATTTCTTCGAATCCACCGCCGAAGTTGTTATCTTTTCTAAGTGGATCTTGCTTGTGCTTTTGTGATACAGCTTTCACCGTTTTCTCGCTGTGTCCTCCACCTAGGTTCACTGCCCGATGGTGCACTAACGAGAAAGTTTGTTTCCTCACCGTTCGCCACCTCCTTGCCTCCCGAGCCGCTGATTGGGAAACTTCGATCCACTTCTAACTGCCGCCTCACCGCACGGTATTTAGGTAGTGTGGGAGTCGGAATAACAAGTAGTGTTTCTGCAAAACGGCAGATAAGGGAACCCGATGGCATTTAGCGACCGACTGACCAAGGAACGAGTCAGGGAGGCCTTGAGCTGCTATCCCCGGGCGATGCGAGAATTCTTCCGAATCGACGGGCTAGACGGAGCCGCTTCCCTTTCCTACTATATGGTTCTAGCGATGTTCCCCGGACTGCTGGCACTGATCTCTTTGCTTTCGCTGGTTGGAGCAAGCGAAAGTAGCACTCAATGGATTATGGATCTGATTCGCCAAAGCCTCGCTGCTAGCGGACAGCAAACCGGCGACGCCCAGCAACTAGTCGAAACCGCTGAGCAGCTACTCACCGGCCTCGCGAGCTCAGCCAAGGGCACATTTTGGGCCATTTTGATTGGTTCCCTCGGTGCCCTGTGGAGCACCTCCGGATACGTGACCGCATTCAGCCGGCAAATGAACCGGCTTTTCGGTGTACGCGAAGGTCGTCCACAATGGAAGAGACGCCCGCAAATGTTTGCCATCACCGTGCTGATCATGGTCGTGGCCGTGATTTCTTTGGCACTGCTGGTAACGTCCGGTTCGATCGCACGGGCCATGGGAAATCTTTTCGGACTCGGCGACAGCTTCGTGCTGCTGCTGAACATCGCCAAACCGCCAGCCCTATTTGTGATGATCCTGCTGGTTCTTGCCTTGTTGTACCACTTCACCCCGAACGTTAGACGCGTAAAGTTCCATTGGTTTTCCCCAGGAACATTTACGGCTCTGATAGTTCTTGGCCTTTCCGCAGTGGGATTCACCGTCTACCTCGCAAAATTTGCAAGCTACTCGGCCACATACGGAGCGATTGGCGGCGTCATTGTTCTCGTTCTGGCCTGCTGGATCAGCAATATCGCACTCATTATCGGGGCATTGGTAGACATTGAATTTACCCGTCTGCGCCAACTACGAACCGGCCTTGCCTCAGCAGCTGAGGTGCATCTTCCCTTGCGCGACAACACCATGGTGGCTCGCGAACAACTTGCGGTTTACAAGGACTTAGTCCGAGCCCAGGAGATTCGCATCAATCATGGCGGAGATCCATTACAAGATATGGAAATTGACCCGGCCGGACGGACCAAGCGCAAAACAAAGTGGCTGCCGGTTGGCATTGCGGCTGCCACGGCTTGGCTGGTGTCGCGTAGCCGTGCGACTAAAAAGCTAAAACAGCCGAAGAAGACTCTGAACTCCTAAGAATATGCCGGCTCCGCCCAACGCCATGATGACCAACAGCCAAAGCGTGGCAAAGGTCCCGGTGGCGCGGGCAATCAGGTAAGCATCGGATTGCTCAATGTCACGGCGCCGCCAAGTATGAACTGCCAAGACCTTGAGGTAATCACGGATTCCCGAGCAAAGCAGGAATCCGCCAAGGAGCAAGGCCAAATATATGTAAGCACTGGACGGTGCAAAGAAAACGACTCCGAGAGCGACCAAAGCGCTCGCGCTGCACACGACAAATGCTGGCCAGTTACGCACGAAAACTAAGGCAAGCACAAAGAACAACGCGTATATGCCCAAGGCTCTGCCGGCATAGCCGGCGGCAGTGGCCCACAATAATGCAGCCGAGACTAGAAGTGGCGCGGGATAGCCAAAGATCCCAGAAATAATGATCGAGACCTTTCCCCGACCACGGCTGACAACTTCGCCGGAGTGGTCCCAGCCGAGGCGGAGCCCAGTGACGAAGCGCCCGGTGAACAGCGCACTGATTACATGTCCTAGCTCATGGACCAGAGTGGAATACATTCCGGTAATTCGCCATACCGGGCGTGGAAGTACCAGCCCAAGGACAAGGACTAATAGGATTGTCCATTGCCCGGAGACGAGATCAACAGGTTGCGATTCCCATAGCCGAGCCCAAGCTCCATTGAGATCTACAATCATGTTCGCTCCAGATGCATTTCGATCGTCGATTTCTCTCATTCTTTCAATCCCTAGCGCATTCCCCGAATTGCCACTTCGACCATGCACCAACTTCTGGGGATGGTCACAGGTGAGAGCAATACGATTAACGGCAGCATACTGTTGTCGTTTTCTGGAGGTTTCCTTGTCTCGCTTAGCTTCTACCGCCATTGCCGTCACCGGATTGACTGGCGGATACGCCACGGGTCGCATCACCAAGAAGCGCCCACTTGCCGCGGTGGTGTTGGCAGCAGCCGGTACCGGGGCATTCTTCATCTGGAAAAAGGATGCCGGAACAGCCAAGGCAATTGCCTTGGTCGGCGCATACCTCACTGCTTTCGGTGCATCGCACCCATTGTCAAAGAAAATCGGAGCTTGGCCAGCGGTCAACACGGTCACCGCCGCGGTGGGTGTTCTTTCGCTAGTTGTCGGCGGCGCGACGAAGCCTTCGCAAGACTAGGCAACGGACATCAATTGGTCGGGGCAGAGTGCTACGTTGACTAGGTAACCACCCAGTCTGCGAAAGGCACCGCCCCCGTGTTCTTCTTTGGTGATCAGTTCGTCTTTTCGGCTAGTGACCTTGCGGTCGCAGTCGACTGTCATTTTCAATCGTTGTGCCTGCTGGATGTAAAACTCGGGCGCCGGGGAAAGACCGAGTCGGCTACCGACGAAATGCTTGTAAGAACCGCGGAGCTCGGAGACGTCCACGAACGAAACGTGCTTGCGGAACTAATTGAGCAATACGGTGACTACGACCCGCAGTCCGGCACCGGCGTCAAACAGCTCCTCACAAGACCCGAACACAATGCTGCGTCCTTGCACGCAGCGCACCGCGAAACCATCCAAACGCTTCGCAGCGGTGCGGACGTCATCTTCCAAGCTACGTTCTTTGACGGCTCTTTTATCGGATTCGCCGATTTCTTGGTTCGCCAGCCCGACGGCAGCTGGGCTGTTTGGGACACCAAACTCGCAAGGCATGCCAGGGTATCCGCATTGCTTCAAGTTGCCGCCTACGCAGACCAACTGCAAGCCGAAAACATAGCCGTACACCCACAAACAACATTGGTTCTTGGCGACGGTACTCACTCGGTGCACCGAATCGACGAGATCCTCCCGGTGTTCCGCGCTCAGCGCGAACGATTTATCAAGATGGTCGGTGAGCACTCCGCAGCCAATGGCCCGGTGCTCTGGGATTCGGACACGATACGCATTTGTGGCCGTTGTGATTTCTGCGCGGAGCAGGTGAGCACCACACGCGATGTGCTGCTGGTAGCCAATATGTCGATGGTGCAACGTGAGAAGCTTCGCCGACAAGGAATCTTCACTATCGACCAGCTTGCCGCAACGAACGCCAAGGAAGGCACCTCGCTGGCCCGCACGGTCGATCAGGCAAGAATGCAATTGGGTTTGGGACAGGTGGACGGTACCGAGCAGGGGGTGTCCTACCGGGTGAAGTCGTCGCAAACGATATCGACGCTGCCCAACCCCGACCAAGGTGACATATTCTTCGACTTCGAAGGCGACCCGCTATATCAGGAACCCGTCGATAACTCGTGGGGATTGGAATACCTATTCGGGGTCATTGAAAATGATACTGGAGCACCGGTATTCCGCCCCTTTTGGGCACACAGCCGCGCCGAAGAACGACAAGCCTTCTTGGACTTTATTGAGTACGTGCAAGCGCGCCGTCAGCGCTTCCCGAACATGAAGATCTACCACTACGCGGCCTATGAAAAAAGTGCACTACGTAAACTCTCACAGGTTCATATTGCAGGAGAAGACGAAGTCGACCAGTGGCTCCGCGACAATCTACTCATTGATCTCTATGAAACGGTACGAAACTCGTTGGTGGTGTCCACCCGTTCGTATTCAATCAAGAAGCTTGAACCGCTTTATATGAAAGAGCATCTGCGCTCCGGTGATGTCACCGATGCGGGTGCTTCCGTGGTCGCCTATGCCCACTATGTATCTGCGCTGGCCTCCGGTGCTGATGCGCAGGCAGCTCAGATTCTCGAATCAATCGCTGACTACAATGAATACGATTGCCTGTCGACGCTTCGCTTGCGCGATTGGCTCTTGTCGCTCGTAGACTTCCAGCCACAAAGGCATCCTGATGTAGAGCTTTTGGACGAAGTCCCCGACGAATACGAGCCCACCGAAGAAGAGCTACGGCTCCAAGAATATTTGGCCGGGCTCCCGCACAACCAAGCACTGAGTGACGATGACCGGGCAATCGCCATGGTCGCGGCGGCCACTGGCTACAATCGCCGCGAGAGAAAGCAGTTCTGGTGGGAGCATTTCGACTGGCTCTCCGCACCTATGGACGATTGGTCCGAGGTACGCGGCATCTTCACGGTGGACTCCGCAGAGCTACTTGAAGATTGGCATAAAGCAACCGAACGCGCCCGGACGTTGACCAGAGTCACCAAGCTTTACGGAACTCTGGCCGAAGGATCACTGCTCAGCCCGGGCACCGGGGTCTTTGCCATGTTTGCCGCACCCCTGCCCGAAGGCATGGAAGCAGGCGACGACGCGCTTCGCGGCGGAGCTTTCAACGCCACGGTGGTCGAGGTTGGCGAAGGATGGATTGCCATCGCAGAAAAGACCAGTGGGAAAGTCTCCGAATACGGGTCTTTCCCCGTCGCGCTCACCCCAGGCCAGCCAATAGCCACCAAAAGCATTGACGAAGCATTGGCACAGATCGCCCAAGAGGTAGGTGCCATTGTCCCGGAGCTACCGCAACAGCCTGGCATAGATATTCTGCGTCGAATTCCACCGCGGTTGAAAACTCTAGCTACCCCGACCGCCCCAGCAATAGTGGACGGTAACGCCCAAGTTTATCCTGCCTTGGTGGAAGCTCTGAAGGACTTGGATCATTCTTATCTTGCTGTTCAGGGCCCTCCGGGCACCGGCAAGACCTTTGTCGCTTCGCATGTGATTCACGAATTGGTTAAGGACGGCTGGAAGATTGGAGTCGTCGCCCAATCTCACGCGGTAGTTGAAAACGTTTTGCGCAAGGCCATCGAAGCAGGCGTGCACCCCGATCAGGTTGCGAAGGAAGTCAAGCACAAGGACCCGGTGCCGTGGACTGGTATCAGCGCCGCGGCGATTGACGATGCGATCCGCTCTGCAGACGGTGCGCTAGTTGGCGGCACCGCGTGGACGATGACCGGCAAACGGATCCCGGCCGCGAGTTTGGATTTATTGGTCATCGACGAAGCCGGACAGTTTTCGCTGGCTAACACCTTGGCCGTTTCACGGGCAGCACGTAACCTTCTGCTGCTCGGAGATCCGCAACAGTTACCGCAGGTAACCCAGGGTTCTCATCCCCAGCCTGTGGATGAATCAGCATTGGGCTGGCTATCCGAAGGTCGCCCGGTACTACCGGAGGAATTGGGCTACTTCCTTGCAACATCATGGCGCATGCACCCGCAGCTTTGCGAAAAAGTCTCGGCGTTGAGCTACGACCACAAGTTGTTCTCCGCGAAGGCCGCGGGGCTCCGCGAACTGAGAGGAACAGCCCCTGGCGTTGAGACCCGCATCGTGCAGCACCGTGGGAACACGACCAGCAGTGCCGAAGAAGCCTCAACCATTGCGGGGCTAGTCCGCGAGCATCTGGGAATGCTGTGGAATCCGGGTGGCGGGAAGGAACCGCGGGTACTGGCCGAAGCAGACATTCTTGTCGTGGCCGCCTACAACGCCCAGGTGAATCTGGTGCGCGAGATCCTTGACGGGGAACAGCTTTCCGGGGTGAAGGTCGGCACGGTGGACAAATTCCAGGGTCAAGAAGCACCAGTGGTACTGGTGACAATGGCCTGTTCAAGCGCCGACGATGCTTCACGAGGTATCGATTTCCTGTTGAACCGAAATCGCATCAACGTGGCCATCTCCCGAGGCCAGTGGAAAGCGGTGATCGTGCGTAGCGAGCGACTCACCGACTTCCTGCCATCGAATCCCGCCGCATTGTCGCAACTCGGTGCTTTCATGGCGCTTTAACCATTGGCCGTCCATCGATTCGGCGCGTCTTTCACCGCGCCGAATCGATAACTTCTGCTACGTCAAAGAAGGACTTCAGCACGGGCCGATCCCCGCGTTGCTCTTTGTCGAATTGCAGGCCATCGACGTTTATTCGCATCTGCCGCTGGTAATCATCGCGTTGCTGCATCCATGCGGTGATGGTGCCGTCTACACCGTAGAAGTACATAAACCCTTCCTTCTTCAACAGCTCAAATCGTGCACCCGAGTATGACCCGGTGCGAGCGATATCTGAGCCAAAAGGGTAAATGAACTGATCGGTTTCGCCCAGGATTGGTTCGACTTCGTCCTTCCACAGCTTCATGTCACGTTTGAAACGGCCCAGGCTCACGGTTCCGGTTGCGATATGACCCCATGAATGAGAGGCGAAGACCCACCCTTCCTTTTTCATCGCCTCGGCGATTTTGGTTGCTTCTTCCCGGTCCTTTTTAAGATTCTTACTATCCGGATATTGGCTTTGCGAAGTCCGGTAGCCGAATACACCGTTATAGCCGGTCATGGCGATGATCCCGCGAGCATCCCGGTAGGAAAAATCCGGATGCTCGGCTACAAAGTCATCGAGCACTGTGGTCACGTCGTACGCGCCCACATGCTTCTTACCGTCACCGTCTACATATTCGTTTCGGACGTTGCCCTTCTTATCGAGCACCAACCGGTCGGCGAAACCATCGCCTTCCATATATTCGTAGTAGCTCAGGTCATCAAGGGATAAGACGATGGGTTTTTTCCCGGCCGGAAGCATAATTTCCCGGTAGCTCATATTTTTCTTCTTATCGAGACCGGCGAAGTCAGCAGGGTTGACCAGCACGAAATCACGGCTGTGCAGCTCTTGGAGGATCGCTTCAAATTCCTTTTGCGTCACCATATAGTCCCGGTAGCCCTGTGCCCTATTGTCTTTATCGAAGGCGCGCTTCGGATCAACAACGAGCGAGTGGAAGAATAAGTGCGGAATCTGGTCGGGGTGTTCCCACGCAGAGGTGCCCTTCTTTTCAGATTCGAGACCCCGAACCAAGTCGTTGAGTTTGGCGCTAGGGTCTTCCTCCGCCAGTTTGATGGCGGCGTTGTAGTCGTACCCGTCGGCAAGTCGATTGATCTGGGCAAGGACGCCTTCTTCGCGTGCAGCTTCATCTGCAGCCTTTTGAGCCTCTACGGCTGCTTGAGACGCGCTACTAGCAGCTATTTCAGGGTCGACTTGGTCACTACAACCGGCCAATGCCAAGACGACTGTGGCCACTACCGCGATCTTGATGTGCTTCACTTCGCATCTCTCTCCTCGTAGCGGCTATCCCCATGGACGCTACGATTTCTCCTTGCCATCACCTTGTTTCCGACCTTACACATACTTATCTGGGGTTTGTACCCTTGGACGCAGTCGGCCGGGCAACAACTTGGCAACACTTTTCACTTCACAATTTCTCACATGAACCTTCAGGCTCGATGGCTTAGAATTGATAGGTTAGGCGTCGAAAGATCAAGGATGTACATGCAGCCCTCGCATCGCGCGAACAGCTTGTGGCTTCAGTCCCAGCAGTTCAGGAGTTCGGCAGCATATCGGCTTCTTACCGCGCAGCCTTGGGCTGTTGCCTTTATCCGATCAGAATTTACTGCGGACAAGCCACGTGTAGCCCTAGAACTTTTCCATGCTTCATTGGATTCGTTCTTGAAGCTCGCTCGCACCAGCGACGAACAGATTCCCCAAACGTATTCCGCCCAAGACTTCGCCGAGGTCTGGGTCAAGCAGGGAATCTTGGCCCGTCCCCTGATCGACGGGCGTTTCGTCTACGAACCGAGCGCACAGACCTTGCGTACCCTGCGTTTCCTCGCAGATTTTTCGGCTGACGACTCGCACCTGAACTCTTCTCGCTTGAATACCTTGCTGTCCTCGCTGGAGTCCTTAGCCCACGAGACAGATCCAGACCCTGAAGCGCGTATTCGTGCCTTGGAGTCACAGATTGCCATGCGGCAAGCGCAGATCAATGAACTGCGCACCGGTGATGCTCCTGCGGTGCTTTCGCGTGCCACCGCGCTGTCCGCGACTCGCTCGGTGCTTGACTTGGCTTCGAGCCTTCCTGCCGACTTCCGCCTAATGCGCGACGGGGTTCAGGAGATGTTGCATTCCCTACGGGAAGGCATCTTGGACGCGTCTACGGCAAAAGGCGTTGCGGTAGGCCAAGTCTTAGAAGCCGACCGCCAGCTCCGTTCAACCGCCGAGGGCGAGACCTTCCGGGGCTTCACCGAGTTCCTCAACTCTCCAGACGCGCAACAGCGTTTCCGCGCCGCACTTTCTGAAGTCCTAGAACGCAACTTCGTGGACGACCTCGATACTCCGGAACGCCAGATTCTGACCAATTTGCTTCGTGAGCTCCGACGTCAGGCAGCAGAAGTCCATACTTCGTACGGAAAGCTCTCCGAATCGCTGCATGCCTTTGTTCAGTCTGAGGACTACCAACAAGCACAGCTTCTGCGCCAGGCGGTACGTAGTGCTGAAGCGGCGATCGTGAAGTCTGTGACGCTCAGGCCACGCAGTGCTTTGGCTCCGCTTGAACTTTTCGCCCCACAGTTCATGACGCTTGCTGGCCTAGGCATCTTTGACCCGTCCGAGCATGTGGCCCCGCCGCCGTTGGCGGCAGCACCGGACTACAGCGCCTCCGATATCGTGCGCACCCCATCCACTCCGCAAGCGAATATGGCTTTCCTCCGTGAGTCGGTAACAAGCAAGCTTGGCCACCGCTCAGAGGATCGGCTCCCGCTCGATGAAATTTTCAATGATCTGCCCGAAGAGCACCGCCATCTGAATACCGTGCGTGCCTTGATCGAAATAGGCCGGACCAACGGCGAATCACTGAGTGAAACGGATTTGATGACCATCACCTTCCGGCAGATTGATGGTTCTGAACGTACAGCAATTCTTCCCGCCCTAACTTTCACGAAGGAGCCGCTATGACCAGCACAAATTCATATGCTGCACCCATCACCGAATCGCTCTTTGAGGGAGACCGCGGCAACTTCTCATTGGAGCTGCGGCAATTACTAGTACGTTTGCTACGCGGCCCCTACCTCGATGGGTCAACCGACCCGGCGGCTTGGCAGCTATTGCTAGACCAGCAGGAAGTAGTAGGAGCCTATGTTTCGGAAATTTTTCTGACCATCTCCATGGACACGGATCGAAAAATTGCGATGCTCACTCCAGCGCAAATCGATCAGGTGCACACCTCTCCGATTGCCCCGCGCCGCGCCTTGAAGCGCGACGAAACCTTGCTCGCGCTACGCCTGCGCCTACTGCTGGAACAGCATTCCGGCACCGGAACCGACGCAGTCCTTTCACGAAGCGCCATGCATGAGATCTTGGCCGAACATCGTAGTCCCTCCGATCGCGATGACAAACGCTTTGCCGAATCCTGTGACGCGGCAATTGCCCGGCTGAATTCCCTGCGCTTGCTCACCGGCACGGAATTAGCCGACGAATTCAGGATTTCTCCGGCTCTAGCGATGGCCCTGCCCATTTCACGAATCGAAGATATTCCCCAATATATCGCTGCGATCGATGCAAACGAATCGACGCTGAATCTGTCCGCCGACACTTCCGAAGAATTGTCCCTGGATTCAACCGACCTGGTGCAGGAGTAGCCGATGAGTATAGAAATGACCCTCCCGCTCGGTGGCGCCCTCAACCCGGGACAGCATCGGCTCTGCCGGATCCAGATCGTTAACTGGGGCACTTTCCACGGCCTGCACAACCTTGAAATTGATCGCGCTGGAACGCTGGTCACCGGACACCCCGGCGTGGGTAAGTCGACCTTGTTTGATGCCATGGGGCACATCTTCTTTGCGACCCCCAAGCTCAACGAGTCTGCAAACGATGCCGCAACTCGCGCCGATCGCCGCACCACCTTCTCCTACCTGCGTGGCCGCAAGTTCAAGACCAGTTCGGGCACCGTCTATCAGCGCCCCGGCGCTACATGGAGCGCCATCTTGCTGGGCTACGAGGATGGCCTGGGCAACACCGTCAGCATTGGCGCGGTTTTCGACCTGCCAGACGCAGGGTTAGAGAATCAGGTGTCCAAGCATTATCTGCTCAGTGAAAGCGCGCTGGATATTGCGGAGCTTGAACACCATGGCCCACGACGTTTTACCGTGTCTTCGCTGTCCAAGTCTTTGGAACCAACCGAGGCATTTGATACGCACAAGGCCTTCATCGAACGTGTCCGCCGCCGTCTTGGGGTGGAAAGCGACAAGGCCTTTGCCTTGCTTCGCACCTTGCAAAACGGCAAAGGGCTGGCGAAAGGTGTCAACCAGTTTTTCCGTCATGAGGTATTGGAAGAACCCACCACGCTGAAAGCGGCAGCGGCGGCGGTGGAGGACTTCGCCCACCTGCGCGGCATCTACCGTCAATTGGATACGGCGCGCGCACAGCGCGATGTGCTGGCCCAGGTTCCAGAGCAGGACCAGGTTTATCGAACGCTCGCCCAACGCATCGGCGAGACCGAACAGCTGCTCAATAGCGATCTTCAGCAACTCGATGCCAAGGTCCGCCAGCATATTCTGCGCAACGACTTGCACCGCCATCAACGCGAATTAATCGGGCTCAAGGAACAAGAAGCTGACATTCTGGCACGCAAGAGCCAGACCGAGGATCAGCTTCAGTCGCTTGCGGCGGCCCACGATTCCGCTGGTTCAGCCTCGCTGATGCTACTAGAGCGTGAGGCGGATACGGCACGGAAGGCGCTTTCGGAAAAGGAATCCGCGTTACGCGCGTTGCAGGAACAAGCGACCGATGCCGGCTTGAACTTCGAGTTCAGCGCCACCGGGCTCGATGAGCTGCGGGCGAATGCGGCCCGGACCATGCAACAGCTGGCTTCCATCACCAAGGATGCGCAGACGGTTGAGTATGAGGCCATGGCCTCGCTGATGGCGCTGCGCAAACGTGCAGAAGCATTGGACGAGCAGATTCGTTCCTACCAGCGCCGTGGCACGAATATCGATGATCGTTCAGTGGCAGCACGCAGAGCCATCGCGTCGGCCTGTTCCTTGAGCGAAGAGCAGTTGCCCTTCGCTGGCGAACTGATGGATGTGGCCGCTGACTCGGCCATCTGGCGGCTGGCTGCCGAAAAGGCATTGCGCTCGCTGGCTCGCACCATTTTGGTGCCCGGCGAATTCCTCACCCAGGTAACGCACGCAATCGACGAACTCGACGGATTGGGTCGAGTACGTTGGGTCGATACGTCGGTCAAACCACGTGATGCAGAAGCCGGACCGGCCGATTTGGTCAGCAAACTCGACTTTGCTTCAGGTGAAGCGGGAACCTGGTTGCGCACCAAGATCACCGCCGATTATCCGCTGGCCTGTGTGGAGAATGACGCGGCGATGCATGTGCATCCCAAGGCCATCACTCCCGCAGGAACCATCAAATCCGCTGCGGGTAGCTTTGAACGCGATACCCGCAGCGTCCCGGCCTCTGATTATCTGCTTGGTTTCACCAACGAATCCAAAATTTCGGAATTGCAGAACAAAGCCGAACGCCTCAAGGAACAGATCCTGAAGGCCCAGGATGCCGCCGATGAACGGACGGCAGCAAAAAACCAGGTCGTTGCGAAGTCCCAGCTGCTTGCGGCCATCGTTGCCGACGAACGCAATTTTGCCCAGCTAGATGCTTCAGCTGCGCTAGATTCCCTGCGTCGCAGCGAGCAGAAGCTCGGCGACGCACTGGTGCTTTCGGGCGATTCTTCGAAGATTCGCCAGCAGATCGAAAACGCAAAGGCAGATTCTGAGCAGTTGGTTGGCGACCTCGCGTTGGTGCGCTCGCGTATTGGTGATCTCGAGCTGCAGAACGAACGTGCGCAGAAAGTGCTTTCAACCACCGAAGTTGAGGATGCGAACGGCAACTGGGTCTCCTCTGTCCCTGCTTATCTGCGTCAGCATGCGATTCTTGGCCCGATTTTGGAACAGGTGGCTGCGGGCGATTGCCCGCCAGCGGATTCCATTGGCGAAGCCTTCGCCGAGGTCAAGGTGCAGCTGGGCGGCCAGCTCAATGATTTCTCCTCGCAACGCCATGAAGTAGGTGGGGCGCTAAGCGACACATTCAAACGCTTTGCCCGAGAATTCGGTACCTCGCACGCGCAGACACACGGAACAACTCCGGAAGCCGCCGAGCACTATGCCAAACTGCATGGTCAGATCGTTGCAGACGGGTTGCCCCACCACGAAGCACAGTTCCGCGAGTACTTTGCCAACCGTTCCTACGAACGCTTCAGCGACCTGTTGCAGCTGCTTGACGAGGAACGCCGGATGATTTCCGAGCGCATCAAACCGCTAAACCAGATCCTTGCCGATGTCACCTTCGAACATGGCTCGATGCTGCGGTTGGAAGTTGAAAACTCGATTCCCGTTGAGGCTGGAACCTTCCGCAAGGAATTGAAGGCGGCATTAAATGACGCCTACACCACCAAGGAAGAAAGTACCCTGGCGAAGTCCTACCAGGCACTTGAAGCCCTAGTTTCCGCACTGAGCGATCCAGGCTTGAACGCCTGGCGGTCCACCGTGCTGGATGTTCGGCAGCACGTGGTGATTAGCTGCAATGAGCACAAGCCGAACGGAGAGGTGGAGACCGGACTGGAACCTGGCACGCTCTCCGGTGGTGAGGGCCAGCGCTTCACGTCCTTCATCATGGGCGCAGCCCTGGCCTATCAGTTGGGCTTTGCATCGGCGGGTTTCACTTCCTATGGCACCGTGATGATTGACGAAGCGTTCATCCAAGCGAACTCCGAATATGCGGCAGCTGGCATCCGCGCGCTGCAGGAGTTCGGTTTCCATCTGGTTCTGGCGGCGCCGGAAGACAAGATCGATTTGAGCCACCACCTGGGTTCCATTATCGATATCATCAAGCATCCGGGATCTAATATCTCCGGCTTCGTCACTACTGGTCGCTCCCCGGCGCTGGCCACCACCATTACGCTGCGTGGTTAGCGCGGCAAGACAACAGGCAGCACCCAGCCCTGCTCCCAGGAGCATTTCGGCAAATTAAACACGACGGGGTCGGAATAGTTGCTCATCAACTATTCCGACCCTTGCCGCATCATCAATTACTCGGTAGCGAGCCCCTCCACCGGAGATAGCTTCGCCGCACGACGTCCTGGTGTAATCGAAGCAAGCAACGCTGCCAGGAGGCTCACCAGCAGAACCGCCGCCAGCTGCAGCCATGGGATCTCGTAGCTCATACTTCCCACGCTGGACAAGGCGCTGTGCGCACCGAGCAATCCGTAGACCGCGCCGAGAATGAGTCCCAGCAAGGCTGCCACGCCACCGATCAGCACCGCCTCCGTGGCAAGCATGGAACGCAACTGCTTCTTCTTCAGCCCCAATGCGCGCAGCAGGGCGTTTTCCCGGGTGCGTTCGAGCACCGACAGGCTCAACGTGTTGGCCACGCCGATCAATGCGATCAGCACGGCTACGGCAAGCAGACCCGAAACGATCATCAGCAACACGTCGATAATCTGGGAGAACATTGCCTTCTCCGTCACGCCGCCGGAAATCATCGAATTTTCAACACCCGCGACATCCGCAATGGATTCCACCAGCTCAGTGACCGCCCCATTGGAGAGCGACGGATCAACCTTGATCGCTACCCCGGACATCCCCTCCTTGTCGGAGATGCCTAGTTTGGCTGCGGTGTTTTCGGTCAATGTGTTCGAAACGAAGCTTGCCGAAGTAGTTCTGAGCTTCACCGGCTGACCGTTGACCGTCGCGTGGTCCGCCTCGATCTGCCACCAGGTCGAAAGCAATTCGCCATCTCGTGGAACGATCTGCTCGTCATGGACTACCGATGCGTACGACTCCGGGTCGACAACCATCGCGTACTCTTCGCTCGAGGAACCGTCGGGGAATTCGGTGGCAACGGTGCGCATGGTGTACGCCGACACGCTTTCAACGCCCTCCAGCTCGGCGAGCTTAGGCGCCACGGAGTCACTAGTCAAAGTGTCTTGAGCCACCGTCAAGTCGATCGGGTATTCGCCGCTGATGCTCCCATTCAAGGTGGCCTTGGCACTCTGCCCGCCGACCATGATCATCGAGACTAGCGTGACGCCGATCAGCAGCGCGGTGGCAGTAGCGGTGGTGCGTCCGGGGTTTCGAACGGCGTTGAGCGAAGCCAGCCTGCCAGCCACCGAGCGACCGGTCATCAGCTTGCCGATACCGAACACCGTGGCCGGAACAAACAACGAGGCCAGCATCAAAATGCCGGGGAAGGACAACAGCCCACCGGCGAAGGCAATCAGCAGCTCGGAATTGAGTGCTCCATAGGCTAGCAAGGCTGCGCCTGCGAGCGTCAGTAACGAGCCGAAGATGATGCGTACGAGGCCTGCACGGTTCTTGACGCTGGCCGCATCAAATGGGCGCAAGGCGGCAAGCGGGGCCAGGCTCATGGCTCGACGCGCCGGCAGCCAGGCAGCCAGAACAGTCATCACGATACCGACGGCCAAAGGAATAATGATGCCGCGAGCATCCACGGCCAAAGTTGCGTAGGACATTTCAGGTACTAGATTTCGCAGCAGCTGAATCAGGCCTGCCATCAGTGCCACGGCCAGAGCTACACCCACCACCGAAGCGATAACGCCGATCAGCAGCGCTTCGATCAGCACCGAGCTGCGGATCTGTGCGCGTTTGGCACCCAGGGTGCGCAAGAGCGCCAGCTCGCGGGTGCGTTGCGCGATGACTACCGAGAAGGTATTCATCACCACCAGACCGGTGACTATCAGCGCGACCAAGGCAAAGACCAGCAAGATGATGGTCAGCTGATCGGTTCCTCCGGTCATGCTTGCCACGTCGTCGAGCACCTGTTCGTCGGCGGTGTTGACCACCACATCGACCAAGTCCTTGCCATGGAAATACTCGGCCACTGCGGCTTGGGTTTGAGCGACGTCCTTCTCTGCATCGATCACCAGCCTGTTCAGCTGGGCATTCTCGCCTGCAAAGCGTTCCCAAGCGTCTTCTTGCATGGCGAGCTGGGCGAAGGACGAAGACATCGGATCGGTGGTAGTCTCCACGATTCCGACGACTTTCAATTCACGCATCTTCGCGTTATCCTCCATGCTCGACAACGCGACGGTGTCGGCAACTGAGAGGCCCATCTGCTCGGCATGCTCCTGGTCGATCACGACCTCATCGGCGCCCAGCGGGGCACGTCCCTCGAGCATCGACATACCCGAGAGCTTATTTTCTGCGGAGATGGGTTGCAGCATTACGGTGTAGCCGTTGTCGCCGGTACGCAATGCTGCGCCCATGACTCCGTCGCCATAAACCCCTGAGACTTCGGGAAGATCACGGATTTCACGGACCGTATCCATGCTCAGCATGCTCGTGTCGCGATCGTTGGGTGTTAGCTCCCAATCGACCGAGGCCACCAGGTCGGCGTTCTTATATGAGTCGCCCAAGCTATTCTTTAGCGTTGCACGCGTAGAGGAATCCACCGCGAGGGTGGCGCCAAGGAAGGCCGTGCCAATGGCGACGGCCAGGAGCACGGCGATATACCGTCGCGCATAAGTTTTAATGTTCGCTATTGCTACCTGAAGCATGATCCTACTCCGCTAGGGAGGCGAGAGCCTCGGTGACGCTGGCTACGGTGGGGTCTTCGAGCGAACCGACGAGGTTTCCATCCTTCATCAGCAATACGGTGTCCGCGTAGGATGCTGCAGCCGGATCGTGGGTGACCATGATGATGGTCTGTCCCATTTCGCGGGTGGAGGTGCGCATCAAGGAGAGCACTTCAGCACCGGTTCGAGAGTCCAAGTTGCCGGTCGGCTCATCGCCGAAGACGACTTCAGGGCGGGTGAGCAATGCACGAGCTACGGCTACGCGCTGCTGCTGTCCACCGGAAAGCTCGTGTGGTTTGTGCGTCAGCCGGTCACGCAGACCCAACGAATCGATGACGACGTTGAACCATTCACGGTCGTGCTTCTTGCCGGCTAAGGACAGCGGCAGCAAGATGTTGTCCCTGGCATTTAATGTTGGAACGAGGTTGAAGGATTGGAACACGAAGCCGATCTGCTCGCGGCGCATAGTGGTCAGCTGGTCATCGTTGAGTTCGGTAAGGTTCTTGCCACCGATGATGATTTCGCCAGAATCGGCGTTGTCCAAGCCCGCCAAGCAGTGCATCAGGGTCGACTTGCCAGAACCTGAGGGTCCCATGATTGCGGTGAAACGGGAACGGGCAAAGGCCACATCCACTCCGCGCAAAGCTTCGACTCGGGTGCTGTCACGACCGTAGCTCTTGCTTAGTCCTCGAGCTTGGACTGCATAGTCGGTTACCTGCTGTGTTTCAGTTGTCATGCATCAATTATATAAAGCTCCTAGCCAATTGAGGATCGGTCAGAAGGTTTGCATCTACGCTGCGGGAGTCATACCACGGGATGAGAGAGCCTCCCGGTACCCTCATCCCGTGCACGGTCACGAACGCCTAGCACTGCGAATGGTAGTCCGAGTCGCGGTGGCTTCGGGGTTCGATCTGGAAGGTTGAATGCTCGATGCTGACCTCAAAATGATCCGCCACGCACTGTTGAAGTTCACGCAGCAGTTGACCGGCCGCACCGGCCGTGAACATGTGGTCCTCGGCGACAATATGCGCGGTGAGCACCGGAAGGTTCGAGGCAATTTGACTGGCGTGCAGGTCGTGAACGGCGATCACGCCCGCCTGTTCTTCCAAGTGCCGGCGTACCGATTCAAGGTCCAACCCACGGGGCGTTGATTCGAGCAAGATATGCGTCGTCTCCCCCAGAAGCTTCACGGCGCGTGGCACGATCAGCGCGGCAATGACGAGCGCTGCGACCGAGTCCGCGCTCGCCCATCCGGTGAAATGGATTGTCAGCGCGGCAATAATGACCGCTACGGATCCCAGTGCGTCATTCATGACCTCGAGGAACGCAGCGCGCATGTTCAGATTGGCCTCGCGCCCCGCGGAGATGATCCACATGGCTAGGAGATTTCCGGCCAAGCCGACGATACCGAAGATCAGGAGGCCTTCGGCGTGCACCTCTGCCGGTACAAAGAGGCGACGAACCGCGTCGATGGCCGCGTAGATGCCGACGGCGAGCAACAGTGCGGATTGTAAGGTCGCGGAGAGCACCTCGGCGCGGCGGAACCCCCAGGTGCGTTTGAGTGTGGGCTTGCGCTGAATCAGATTGGCTGCGGTCAACGCAAGCAAGAGCCCCACCGAGTCGGTCAGCATATGGGCCGCGTCGACGAGCAAAGCCAGCGAGTTGGTAACTAGCGCGCCAATAATCTCCGCGAGCAAGATACTCACGGTAATCGCAAATGCCCATGCCAGCCTGGTGCGGTTCACATTTGAGTGGTCATGTTCATGGCCATGGCCAGAAGTGTGCTCATGCCCCATGCCCTAGGCCTCCAGAGATTGGTGCGGGTGAGCTTCGTGCCATCGATGACCGCTGGCGCTGGAACTTGCCAACTTCTCCGCTTGGGTGAGAATCATTGTCAGTTGCGTGGTCTCAGTAAGGGAATAGAGACTTGCACGTCCCTGCGTGCGCACGGAAACGAGATCGCTTTCGCGGAGGCAAGCCAGATGAGCGCTGACGGTGCTTTGCGCTAGCCCAAGGTGTTCGGTCAGCTCTTTGACCTTGTGTTCACCTGTTTTGAGATGCACCAGGATGAGCAACCGCGTGGGGTCAGCTAGGGCGTGGAACAACGCTGCCATTTTCATGCGTTGAGTTGCTCCAAGCTTTGCATCGACAAAAGACTCTATTATCGCCATATGACGATAATAGCTCGAGCTTCTGTGAATGACCGCTTATGACTCCGCTTCCTCGATACGCAAGTGGCATGATGATTTCATGAGTGAAGATCTAGTCATTGGTGCAGACGGGCTGGCCCGCCCGCAGTGGGCTGCAAGCAACGAGCTCCTGCGCGACTACTACGACACCGAATGGGGCATGCCTGTCACCGGGGAACAAGCCCTGTTTGAACGAGTGAGCCTAGAGGGCTTCCAATCAGGTTTATCGTGGGCCACAATTCTGGCCAAGCGCGAAAACTTTCGCTCCGCCTTTAAGGGATTCGACCCGCAGTTGGTCTCGGCCTACGGTGAGCAGGATTACGAGCGGCTCATGGACGATGCTGGCATTGTCAGAAATAAACTCAAGATTCGTGCAACCATCGCCAACGCTCAGGCGACGCTCGCATTACGTGACGATGGAGGCCTGCCCCAACTGATCTGGTCTTTCAAACCCGAGAGAACCCCGTTGCCACGCACCGTGGCTGAAATTCCCACACAGAGTCCGGAGTCCAGCGCCCTGGCCAAATCCCTCAAAAAACGTGGCTTTAAGTTCGTTGGCCCAACGACCATGTTCGCGCTAATGGAGGCTATCGGGATCGTTGACACGCACCTAATCGGCTCACATCGCCGCGGTACCTCTGGCATCTGGCCGGCCTAGATGAAGTTCACGGTTCCAGTGGACGGAGTTCTGGATGCCTCGCACGCACTCTCGGTCCTAGCCATCCATTCATTGCCGAATCAGGAGCGGCTGGACCGCGACGCGGCAAGCGTTGTCCGCGTGCTACGCATCGATGATCAACTCCACGAAATCAAAATACTGCTTAGCGCCAACGAAGTCACGGTGCACACGCAAGCCCCAAAAACGTTGCACCCCGGACTCGTCGAGATCATAAGCACCTGGCTAGGCCTAGCCGACTCGAATGAGGTCAGCTATCAACAATTGGCCACCATCAGTGCCCTGCAGCCAGCACTGGACAAGTTCCCGAACCTGCGGCTTATCAGCTACCCGGACCTCTTTGAGGCGCTCGCAACGACAGTTCTGGGGCAACAGATCTCAACTAGCGCAGCCCGAACCCTCGCCACCCGATTCGTCGAAGCGCTCGGAGAACCTCACGCCTGCGGACTGCGGGCGTTCCCCGACGCGCACGCCACCGCGCAACTAACCGCCGAAGAACTCCAGCAGGTGATCCGTTGCCCGCTATCCCGTGCAGAGACGCTTCTCCGTGTCGCCACGTGGTTTATTCACACAGGTCGGAACCTAGCCGAAAACCATGATGAGTTCCTCGGCAGCCTGCTCACCCTCAAAGGCGTTGGCCCCTGGACACGGGACTATGTTGCGTTGCGCGGCTTACGTCAGAAGTCCATATTCTTGGATACAGACTTGGTAGTAAAACGGGCCATGCGTCGGTTGCGCATTCCAGACACCGAGCGGCTTCAGCTTCCAGAAGGCGCTAGATCACTGGCCACCGTCTTGTTGTGGGCCTTAGAAGCAAACAAAAATTGAGACGCGCCGGCAGATTTAAAGCCAGCACGTCTCAATTCTGCGGTTCGGCTGATTGAGCAAGTCAGCTAATCCCCTGTTTACAATTTTGCCGGCACTACCGACAGCTACCACGTGGTGAGTAAGCCACGCGACAGCAACCGAGCGATCCGCGTCGGTCAAATTGCTCGCCTCCCCCGTCCACACACGGGCAAGGCGCCAACCTCAGCTTACGCCAAAGAAGACAAATAACGTCAAGCATTAGTTATCTTATTTCTGATTATTAAGCTTAGGAAGGCCTAATTAACTAAATTCGCAGTCCACGAATCACTTGCCCTGCAGGCCGATAGATCCAGTCAGACTATTCCCATGTCGGCTACTCGTTGAAGATTTGCCCCACGGGCGTCCGCTTTTCAGCTTGGAACTCATCTTCCGCGCGGCCAAAGGCCCAGTAGGCCGACAGCGACATATCCCGACGATCCACGCCACGCTCGTCATAGAAATAGGAGCGCAGCGCCTTCATCACTTCACGCTCGCCGTGCGCGAAAACTTGCACTCGCCCGCCCGGCCAAGGGTACTGGCGCACCACGGCCTCAAGGGTCGAGGCCTCCGGGGTAAAGGCTGCGCCGCGATGGATCCAGCGAATATCAACGCCACCGGGTGCACGCATTTCAACTTCATCCCCTGCGCCTTCGACCTCAATGAGTACCTGCCCCACCATGCCTTCACCCATGGCCTCAAGCGATGCTGCGATCGCAGGAATCGCCGTCTCATCTCCCACGAGGAGATGGAAATCGAATTCGTCCTTTGGCTCATACATGCCGCCGGGACCCGAAAAGCAGACGGAGTCGCCGATCTTCGCATCACGCGCCCATGGTCCGGCCAGCCCATCGCTTCCATGGACCACAAAGTCAACCTCAATAGTTCCCGCTGCAGCATCGGAGCGGCGCACCGTATATGTCCGACGCACCGGCAAATCTTCCCCGGGCAGCCGTTCGCGCAATTCATCCATGTCATACGGAGGCAACAAGCCCAGCTCCGGCTTGGCGAAAAGCATCTTGATATAGCGGTCCGTTGCCGGCTTGTCGACGAAATTCTCAAACCCAGGACCACCAAAGGTGAGGCGAACTAGGTGTTCCGAAATTTGCTGCCGTTTAACAACCTGCAAAACAACTTGCGGGCGCACCGGGCGCCCACCTTCTGCACGAGCCACAAAAACACTTCCTAACTGAATAAGATTAGATAAATCTACCCTAATTCATTTGCTGCCAAAGAGTTATCTCGCGAACGTCGATGGACCTTCCAGCACAGCCAATGATTCACGCTCAGCGATGCTCAAACGTTGCACGCGTGAAATTAACGGGTCAAAATAGGCCAGCGTAGTCGAGGCCTTCACGCAGACATGGCCTTCCACAGGATCCCGGAATTCATAACAAATATCAAAACTCGCAGGCTTGATATTCGCTACCCACAGATCAACCCTGACCGGAACATTCCGATATTCCAACGGCCGGGAGTAGCGCACGCGATGCTCGACGACAAGGATCTGCACTCCATTGGGGACCGCGGAGAATATATCCACCTTAGGCTTGGAGCCTGGGGCGCCCGTACCGCCAGGTACGCCGAAACCAGCGATTCGCGCCTCTTCCATGAGTCGAATCAGATTGACGTTGTTGACATGACCATATGCGTCCATGTCACCCCAGCGCATGGGTACTTCTACGCACAGTACCGAGCCGGACATTACTTCTCCTCCCCCAAGCGATCATCGGGACGAATCACATCATAGGCAGTTAATTGCTCAAGGATCTGGGACCCATCAGGTTCGTAGCTCCAGAGAATGCCTGGTGTCGTGCGGCGCAAATCAGTTGAGCGCCCACCGGCGAGCACCGCCTCGGAGGGCGTCAGTTGACGAATGACAATCGTGTGCACATGCTCCGGGTAGCGTCGGGCAAACTCCGCATAAATCGTCGGATCATGCTGCCCGTCATCACCGATAAGCATCCACTCAATGTTCGGAAATTCCTCAGCGAGCCTCCGCAACTGGTCAACTTTATGTTGCATGCCGCTACGGAACCAGCCGCGATCGGTTGGCCCCCAATCGGTCAGAAGCAGAGGGCCACGTGGATACAAATTCCGCGAAATGAATCGTTCCAGCGTCTGCGCAACATTCCACGCACCGGTAGAAAGATAAATTGTCGGGCTCGTCGGGTGCTCCGCCAGGACTCGTTGCATCATTACCGCCATACCTGGGGTCGCAACGCGGGCATGCTCCGATAGTACGAAGGAATTCCAAGCGGCGAGCAGTGGCCTAGGCAATGCCGTCACGACAACTGTGTCATCCACATCGCTAATAATGCCGAAACGTTGCGTCTCGTCAATGACGAGAATCTGCGCCGTGGCAGATTGCCCATTGTGGGCAGTGATTTCAATATCGTTCCAGCCAGCTGGCAGGTCCACCGAAAGCTTGACATCTAGGACGCCTCCGCGGTCCGCGAGGACTTCAAACCGCTTTCCGTCAGCAAGCACGGTTACCTTCCCAAATGGAAGAACTGCCGAGGTGAAGTTGCGAAATCCTCGGATCCCATCCTCAACAACCTTGGCATGGTGCTTGCCACCCTCAAACGCGCCGGGTTTGGCCATGACCACCCGCGCTAGAACCCGCACCCATCCGCCTTTTTTGGCCGCATATCCGTACCCGTTGTAAGGAAGGATAACCGGACCCAATCCCTTGTCGATGGCACGGCGTGCTCGCCATTGCAGGACATGGTCCTCAAGTCGCGAGGCTACGTGGCGTGCGACCCTATTACTTGCTGCATGGCTCATGTTAGTAGTCTTTCATGTTCGGGGACTGCAACGCGTCTAAAAACAAATGCGTCACAAACTCTTGAACTTTTCTACATAACGTAGAAAACTAGTTGCATGAGATATCAGCACACTAATGATGCTCCAGTTTTGGTGCTCACCGAAGAACAGTCCTGGGAGCTATTGGCTCACACGGCACATGGCCGAATAGCCACTGCGGCGGCCGGAACCGTGGACATCGTTCCGGTAAATTACGCGGTGCATAAAGGAAATATCTACCTACGCACTGCGCCGGGAAACAAACTCGCTTCGATGGTCGTGAACTCCTCGATTGCTTTGGAGGCCGACGGAATCCTTTCCGACGAGGCCTGGTCCGTAGTGGTGCACGGTACCGCAGAAATTTTGGAGCACGAAGCAGATATCAATGAGGCTCTCGAAAGCGGTGTCAGCCCCTGGGCACAGAGCATCAAAGATTTTTGGATCAGAGTGACCGTCAACTCGATCTCCGGACGTCATTTCATCCTCGGTGAGCAACCGGAAGCCATCTAATCCCTCCGCATATGCGGTAGCAACACGATGGGCTCGCGGACAGCACATTGTCGATACCGGCCGCGAGTCCAGATTCTGCAGTTTGCTGCTACCTGCGATATTCGTAGAATCCTTCACCGCTCTTACGGCCTAGTTTCCCCTCGGTCACTTTCTGCGTGATCAACGGGTGCGGTTGGTCCACCTCCTCACCGGTCTCTGCGTAGGTCGCTTGGGCAATGAAATCGATAACGTCCAGACCCACGAGGTCCATCAGCTCAAAAGGCCCCATCGGGTGCCCCAGCGCGGTACGCGCCGTGGTGTCTATATCTTTGATGCTGGCAACCTCCGCAGAAGCCAGATTGAGCGCTTCACGCTGTATTGCCCCCATCATGCGGTTAGCAATGAAACCCGGGATTTCTTTATTCACCAGCACCGGCTCTTTCCCTAGCGCGCGGGCGACCGCCGTCACCGCCTGGATGGTCTCATCACTGGTTTGCTCGTTGCGCACAATTTCTACGCACTTCATGACCAAGGCGGGGTTGAAAAAGTGCATATTGCAGACCTGGCTCGCGCGCCCGCTGGCCTCAGCCACTTGGGACGAAGCCAAGGTCGAGGAATTGGTTACCAAGATGGCATGAGCTGGAGCGTTTTTGCCCAGTTCGGCGAAGATTGAGCGTTTAATGTCTAAACGTTCGACTGCCGCTTCGATCACTAGGTCCGCTTGGGCCGCGCTAGCGTCCAGCTCGGTAGATTGGCTCAGCCGTGCCAAGGCGGCGTCGGCAAACTCTGCCTGCAGCTTGCCCTTAGCGACACGTCCGGCGGCCCAACTTTCCAGATCGCTGCGAGCCGCGTCCAAAGCGCTGCCCGAGATGTCCTGCAGGATCGTGGTGTAACCGCCCAGTGCGCAACTCATCGCAATCTGCCGGCCCATAGTTCCGGCGCCGATGATCAGAATAGTCCTAATATCCATTAGTTCCTCTTCCTAGCCGCGGAGATACACGGTAGTGGTGTGGGTATAAAACTCGCGGGCGGCGGCTCCCTGTTCTTTCGGCCCGTATCCGGATGCTTTCGCCCCGCCAAATGGTACGTGCGGATCGGCTCCCGCAGATTCGGAGTTCACATGCAAAATACCGACGTCCAGGCGTTCTTGCGCGCTAATCGCCGTAGCCAGGTCGCGAGTGAACAGCGCAAGACTCAACCCGAATTCGGAATCCGCGGCGGCTTCGAAGGCGGCCTCGGTTCCGGAAACGCGCAGCACACTGAGTACCGGGGCGAAGAATTCCTCACGCCAAGCGCAATTTTCCCGACCCCGAGAATCGCTTGGGATGCCAAGCACGGTCGGTGCCACGTAGTTTCCGCTGGCTGGAACTGCGCCCTCGAAGATAACGGTGGCGCCTTCCGACCTAGCTTTTGCGACGCCCGCCCTGACCGATTTCGCCGATTTGGCGTCGATGACCGGTCCCATCTGGACCCCTGGATCCAGTGGATTTCCGGTTACCCAGTTTGCCAGTCGCGAGGTGAGCTTTTCCAAGAATTCATCGGCAATCGAGTCATCCAAGATCAGTCGACTCGTAGCGGTGCATTTTTGCCCGCTGGAGCGGAATGCCCCAAAGAGTACCTGTTCGCTGGCCAGGTCCAGGTCTGCATCGGCCAGCACCACCGAGGCGTTCTTTCCACCCATTTCTGCTTGCACTGGGATGCCACGCGCAGCACCCATAGCGCAGAGCTTTCTCCCGACACCTGTGGATCCGGTGAATGACAAGCCCTCCAGATGGGGGTGGCTCATGATCGAGTCTCCCAGTGCGCCCGGACCGATCACCAGGTTGAGCACCCCGGCAGGTAGTCCGGCGGCTTCGAAGGCTTCGACCAACCGCACCGCCAGCAGCGGGACCAGGCTCGCCGGCTTGAAAACCACGGTATTTCCGAAGATCAGCGCGGGGGCGATCTTCCAGGCGGGGATAGCTATCGGAAAATTGAATGGGGTCACAATGCCCAACACGCCCAAGGGCTTATGCGAGACCAAGATCTGCTCCCCAGCGCGCGGAGATTGGAACATTGTTCCGGCGCTACGTTCGGCTTCACCTGCATAATAGGAGAGGATCTGTGCCGCACGGCGTACCTCGCCTATTCCTTCTGCGAGCGTTTTACCTTCTTCACGAGTAAGTTCCGTACCGATTCTCTCCGCATGCTCCGTGAGGTAGGCCGAAGCTCTCAGCAGATAACTGGCACGTTCGGCCATCGGGGTGGCCGCCCACCCTGCCTTCGCCGCGTTCGCGGCTTCAAAGGCTTCAACTACCTGGTTGGCATCTGCCGCTTGGCCTGCGGCAACAGTCAAGGAGGAATCGGCGGCGCTGGTGGAGCTGAGCTCGCTGGCGTTTCCCGGAAGCCAGACACCGTTCAGGTACTGGCGAAGGCTTTCCACTTTCGTCTGCTGTGTCATATTCTAAGTTTTTCCTTGTACTGATTTTTAGCGGAAGGCCGGGACACCGGTGAGCTTATTACCCAAAATCAAGGTGTGTACCTCGTCGGTACCTTCGTAGGTGCGCACCGACTCGAGGTTATTTGCGTGACGCAGTGGCGAGTAGTCCAAGGTGATACCGTTTCCGCCAAGGATGGTGCGCGCTTCGCGGCAGATCGCGATTGCTTCGCGGCAGTTGTTCAGCTTGCCAACGGATATCTGGTGCAGGTCGAGGGTTCCTGCATCTTTCTGGCGCCCGATATGCAGGGCGAGGAGGAAGCCCTTGTTGATTTCCAAAGCCATATCCACCAGCTTCTGCTGGGTCATCTGATAACCGGCCAATGGCTTGTCGAATTGCAGGCGTTCCTGGGAATACTTCAGCGCCACCTCGAAGGAGTCACGCGCCGCTCCCATGGCGCCCCAGATAATGCCGTAGCGGGCTTCGTTGAGACAGGAGAATGGGCCCTTGAGACCGAGAACGTTCGGTAGCACCGCGCTAGCTGGCAGCCGCACATCGGTCAATTCGATCTCGCACTGGATCGAAGCTCGCATCGATAGCTTCGGCTCGATTGGTGTGGCCTTGAATCCAGCGGTCTCGGTAGGGACCACGAACCCGCGGATGCCTTCGTCGGTCTGCGCCCAGATGACGGCAACCTTTGCCACATTTGCCAAGCCAATCCAGCGCTTCATTCCGTTGATCACCCAGTCGTCCCCGTCGCGGCGGGCAAAGGTCGTCATGCTCGACGGGTCGGATCCGGCGGTTGGCTCCGTCAGGCCAAAGCAGCCGATTGCTTCGCCGGAGGCCAGCTGTGGCAGCCACTCTTGTTTTTGTTCCTCAGAACCATGTTTGTAAATGGCGCTCATGGCTAGCGATCCTTGGACCGAGACGAAGGTGCGCAGTCCGGAGTCGCCGGCTTCCAGCTCGGCTCCCGCAAGCCCATATTCGACAGCCGAACGTCCTGCGCAGCCGTAGCCTTGCAGGTGCATGCCCAGCAGACCGAGTTTGGCCATTTCTGGAACGATTTCCAGGGGGAACGTCGCTGTTTCGTACCAGCTGGCAATGTTTGGTTTGATGTTTTCGTTCACGAAGGAGCGGACCTGATTCCGCAGGGCAAGTTCTTCGCCGCTGAGCAGTGCATCAAAATTGATCAGGTCTGCTGGGTCAATGGCGGTGTTAGGTGAAGGGGCAATCATTTGAGCTGTCTCCTTTAGAGGCTGGTGGTGCTGAGGAAGATATGCTGGTGTTCACCCAAGGCCGGGGGCACTAGCCGATATGTGGGCTTAGTTCGGGACAGGACGATCGGGTTGGCAATTTGCCGGGAGCTTCGTCCGGTTTTTAGATCGTTGATCGTTACCACCGGTTCCAGTCCTAGCTCGTCGGCGAACTCCAAGGCTTCAAGAACCGAGTTAACCTTTCCTGCAGGTACTCCGACCTCCATGAGTCGATTTGTCCACTGGGCCGCCGATCCTTGCCTGGTGACTTCTTCGATCAGGTCTTTGAGTTCCTGCCGGTGTTGCACACGCGAAAGATTGTCTGCGAACCGTGGATCTTGCGGCAGGTCGGTCAGCCCCAGCTCTGTGCCAAGGGCGGTGAACTGGCGGTTGTTTCCCACCGCGATCACCATGACACCATCAGAAGTTGCGAAGGTTTCATAGGGAGCAATACTTGGATGTGCGTTCCCCAAACGCGGTGGCGGATTACCGGTAACCGCGGTGCTGCTAGCTTGATTAGTCAATCCCGCCAGCAGGGAGGTCATCAATGAGATTCCTACATTTTGCCCCTGCCCGCTAATATCCCGTTCCCGAAGCGCCAAGAGTATTCCCGTCGTGGCGTTCTGTGCCGCGAGGACATCAACCAGCGCCACTCCCACCTTGCTTGGCGTTCCCTCGGACTCACCGGTGATGCTCATCAGGCCTCCGACCGCTTGAACCAGGAGATCGAAGCCGGGCAGCGAGGCGCCGAGCCCATCGCCAAATCCCGAAATTGAGCAGTAGACCAACGCAGGATTCGATGCTCTCAAGGACTCGTAGTCCAGGCCGAACTTGGCGAGCACGCCCGGACGAAAATTTTCCACGACAACGTCGGCATCTCGGATGATCTCGCGCAGCTCGGTTAGTTCCGCGGAGTTGTTGAAATCTACAACGATTGCCTGCTTATTGCGGTTCACTGCCGAATAGTAGGTACTTACCCCGTCTTCGGTGACCGGCGGCAACCAGGCCCTGGTTTCATCTCCGTCTCGGCTTTCAACTTTCAGCACTTCGGCGCCAAAATCGGCCAATGTCATGGTGCATAACGGACCGGCGAGGATGCGGGAGAGGTCAATGACCTTGATTCCCTGCATTGGTTGAGCCATCGGATTACCTACGTTCTCGTCATCGAAAAAACGTTGTTACATGTTGCATGCAACTGTATGGCAAGTGGCCTCGGTGTTCAAGACCACCGCTATATGTTTATGGCTTTAAAAGATCAATTCATCCAAGCGCGTCAAATAGCGTTCGGCCTCAAGTCCCGGGGTCCGCGCGCAGACAGCCGTCACGAGCATCTGCGCAGTACGAAGCACGTGGTTGCGCATCGCAGTAGCCGCGCCAGATGGGTCGCGTTCCAAGATGGACTTCATCAATTCATCGCGATCGCCGGCCAGGTCCTGGCTGGTTCTTGCCTGAGGAATCGTTACCTGTCCGTGCGCGAGCACCAGATTGCGCAGCTCCCCCACGATGCCGTCAAGCTTGGCGTTGTTTGCCAGGCCTAGCAGATAGAGGTGGAACTTTTTATCTGCCTCCAGCGTTGCCCGCCCGTCCCCGGTCTGCCCCACCTTAAGCATTTCACGGTGTAGCTCACGAAGCGTTTCGAGGTCTCCCTCGCTAGCGTTGAGCACCGCTCGTGCGGCTGCAGGTGGCTCGATGATCAGCCGGACCTGAAATACCTCCACGATGTCGTCTAGCGAAATCTGGTTCACGCGCACGCCACGATTTTTCGCGACGGTCACGATGCCCTCTTTTTCTAGTAGCTGCAGCGCTTCGCGGACCGGCGTGCGTGAAACTCCGAGCTTTTCGGAGATAGCAATTGCCGAATAATGGTTGTCCGGGGTCATTTCGCCGGACACGATAGCAGCGCGGATCTTGGTGGTGACTTGCTCGGTCAACGATTCTTTGGGCGAGATCGGTTGCATGCTACTCATATTTGAAGTCTATCTTCCCCTGTCAACGCGGGCGCTGAGCGCCCCGCAACACTTTTGCACTACGAGGTTTCGTACCTCGCGGATTCCGGCGCCGGCGTTCGCCAATACCGCGGCACCCCAGGCCATCATGCTCCTGAGTTCCTGCGGTTTTGAACGCTGTTGGGCCTCGGACTTACTTTGGTTCCCGAATGCTTCCTTACAGACTTCGCTCTTCTGCCAGCGTTCTCAGTCAATAAGATTAAGGTGCACTTAGAACACCAAGATAGGGTTGAACTGTGAATGCTCAGATGACCCCCGCCCGACAAGCTCTGGCCGAATCACTGCGTCAGGCAGCACTGATTGCTGCGCTCAAGGCGGCACCACGAGTTCGTGAGGCGTTCCGCGGAAGCGTCGGAGCCGAAGAAAAAACGAACGCCCATGATCTCGTCACCGATATAGACCGGCAAAGCCAAGAGATCATTACCCAATCGCTACGCGAGGCCTTCCCAAAGTCTTGGGTACTCGGCGAAGAGGACATAGCCGCGGACTCAGGCATAGCTACCCCGACCGAAGTGCAATGGATTGTGGACCCGATAGACGGAACCAGTAATTTCGTTCACGGCGTCGCGTTCTTCTGTATTTCAATTGCCGCGGCAATTGACAACGAATTGGTCGCAGCAGCAATAGTCGACCCGATCTCCGGAGATCAGTTCAGTGCCAATTATCAGGCTGCCTATCACAATGGGGAATTGTTGAGCCCAGGCAATCGACCTGAACAAGCACGCGCAAACTTGATGACAGATTACCCGGGAGCCGAGTCCATGCATAAGGACGGCCCATTGGCGCTTGAGCTCTTTGGGCAGTGGATTCAGGACTTCGCCACCGTGCGGCGCAAAGTTTCTGCCGCTCTCGGGCTCGCTCATGTGGCCGCTGGCTGGTGCGATGCAAGCGTGGGGTTCGATACGAAGCCTTGGGACGTGGCCGCGGGAGCGCACCTGATTCGAATGTCCGGCGGCAGTTACCGAGGCTTGGCTTTCGGCAAGCAGGTGGCCGCTGACCATCTCTGCGAGGGTTTCATCGCCCAAGGCCCAGGCGCCGACTACGAGTCGTTGGCTCGATCAGCCTCGCGGGTTCATCAGTTGAGAAGCCAGAGCCAAGTCAAACAAATCTGACAATACCCAGATTCTCATCCGGTGCACCACAGATTGCTTGGCTTCGGTCGTACCATGAGTGCATGACACCACGTATCCAACGAACTGCACATTCCGCCGTGCAGCATCATGGTGGCGGAGGGTTGATCATCGGAGGAATCGGAGCCATGTTGCTCTTCGGTATCTTCGCAGTGATGTTGGCAAGCCAGTCTCTAGACTGGGTGCCACTGCTCATAGGCATCAGCCTGGGCTTCTCCACATTAATGTTTGGCGTGGTTTACCACTTCACGCACTAACAAGAGTCACTTCGGCGCCCCCTTTGAAGGGCGCCGAAGCTATGCCTTACTCGCCTAAATGCGTCGGGGCGAACATGCGTAAGAGCGTCTGAACTACGATGACATTTGGGCCTTCTCCGGCGAATGACTCGCGTAACGCGTCACCGATCTGGTCTGCTTCGACCAGTCGCGCAGGAACTCCGAAAGCCTGGGCTAAGGCAACGAAATCCGGGCGTTCCAGCTCGGTGGCCGTTGCCTTGCCAAAGGCCCCTTCCATGTATTCACGCAGAATTCCGTAACCACCGTCGTCAACGATCAGCCAAGTGACCGGCACGTTGTGCTGTTTTGCCGTGGCTAATTCTGCAATGGAATACATCGACGAGCCATCACCCGAGACCGCGAGCACTCGCGCTTGCTCGGGCGTAGCTCCCTCGATCTGCAACCCGATGGAACCTCCAATGGCCGAGGGGAAACCGAAACCTAGTCCACCGGCACCCTGCGCCGAATGGAATTCTCCCTGGCGCGAATCCCAGCAACTCCAACCCCAATAAGCCGCAATGGTCATATCCCAGAAGGTCTGCATTTTCGCGGGCACCGCCTCGCGGATATCAGCCATGAACCTTCGTTCATGGTCCAGGCCCTGCTCCGCCAGCCGTGCCTGCACCTTTGCCAAGGTCTGGGTGACGACTTGAGTCGGGCTCTGCCCATGCCAATCTGGCGCGTTAGGCAGGCTTACTTCCTTAAGCTTCGAAGTTAGGAACTGCAACGCGGCCTTGGCATCCGCTCGGATACCCAATGCTGGCGTATTTGACTCAAGGACGCGCGGTTCGGCATCAATTTGGATTATGTGCCCACGAGGTGCGAGGGAGAAATAATTGCTGGAGACTTCGCCGAGCGCTGAGCCCACGACCACCAATACGTCAGCATCTTCGAGAACTTCGGTGACATGCCGATCCTCCACCCAAGATTGCAATGACAATTCGTGATCCCACGGGAATGCGCCATTGCCTCCCGGGGTGCAAAGCACCGGGGCATTGAGCTTTTCGGCCACCTCCAGCAATTCGTTTTCGGCCTGGGCACGACGGACACCTCCGCCTGCAACAACCACCGGCCTCTTTGCTTCCGAAAGCCAGCGAACCGCTTCATCGATCAATTCCACACGTGGTGGATGATCGTAGGCTTCGGCAAGGGCATCATGCACCGGAGGAATGAGCACCGATGCCAGCAAGACATCCTGCGGAACCTCGATCCAGACCGGTCCCATCGGCACGGTGATCGCCTGCGCCCAGGCATCTTGGATCGCCGAGGGAATACCCGAGGCGTGGTGCACCGTCTGCTGGAACTTGGTGACGTTTGCGGCCGAGGCCTTCTGGTCATCGAGCTGGTGCAGCATGCCTTTTCGGCGAGCGCCCAGTCCATCCAAAGGAATCTGGCTGGCAACCACCACCATGGGCACGCCGGTGGCATAGGCTTCCTGCAATCCGGCGAGGGCGGTCAGCGCTCCCGGGCCGGTAGAGAGGAAAAGCACTCCGACCTCTCCAGTGGCCCTGCTGTAGCCGTCGGCGGCGAAGGCCGAGTTGTTTTCTACCCGGGAAGAAATGAATTGCAGATTGGAGCGTGAGAGTGCGTCGAACAGCCCCAGCGCATGTTGCCCTGGAATGCCGAAGACCGTTTTCGCGCCGAGCGCTGTCAGCGTCTCAACGACGAGATCTCCACCGTTACGTTGTACTTCGTTGCCCATTAGTTGTTCTGTCCGTTCAGCTGGCGGTATTCGCTGATCAGGCTGATCAGGTCATAGGTGACATGTGAGGCAGCTACGCCGGTTAGCTCCGCATGATCGTATGCCGGTGCCACCTCCACGATATCGGCTCCCACGATTTTCAACCCGCGCAAGCCGCGCAAGATTTCTAGCAGTTCGCGGCTGGTGATGCCGCCTGCTTCCGGGGTGCCGGTGCCCGGTGCGTGCGCCGGATCCAGCACGTCGATATCGACCGAAATGTACAGTGGACGGTTGCCGATGCGGTCGCGAAGTTTTGCAACGATCTCTTTTGCGCCCTGATAGTAGACATCTGAGCTGGTGACGATGCCGAACCCGAAGCGTTTGTCGTCTTCGAGGTCTTTTTTACCGTAGAGCGGGCCTCGGGTTCCTACATGGCAGATCGCCTCGGTATCGAGAATGCCTTCCTCGACCGCTCGGCGGAATGGGGTTCCATGGGTGTATTCGGCTCCGAAGTAGGTGTCCCAGGTATCCAGGTGGGCGTCGAAATGCAGCATCGCTACCGGCGCACCAGCGCGTTGCGAGGCCGCACGCAACAAGGGCAATGCGATGGTGTGGTCGCCACCGATGGTCACCAGCGTTGAGCCGTCTTCGGTCAGTTCCAGCGCATTGTGCTCGATGGTCTCGATGGCCTCGTTGATGTTGAACGGGTTGACCGCCATGTCACCGGCGTCGGAAACCTGGCTCAAGGCGAAGGGGGAAACCTCGGTGGCCGGGTTGTATGGGCGGATCAACCGTGAGGACTCACGGACGTGGTTTGCTCCAAAGCGTGCGCCGGAACGGTAGGAAACACCGGAGTCAAAAGGCACACCGACGATCTTGATATCGGATTTCTGGACTTGGTCCAGCCGCGGAAGCCGTGCGTAGGTTCCGCCTCCGGCATAGCGCGGAATTACCGCGGCATTGATGGGTCCAATGTTCCCATTTTCTTCGATCCGGACTTCTTTCATGAGCGCTTCTTCCCGGCACACTCGACAAGAGTTGCCTAATATGAAACATGAGTTTCCTCCCATGCTATTTATCGGTGCGCTGACCGTCAAGGTGCAATCACCAAGGAAGCCACAAAAAACCGGTTCTGCTGGTTAAAACAGCGATCCCGCAACACCAATTGGGTTGCGGGATCAGGTCTCTGATTTGGAACATGAAAATGCGATGAAGCGAATAGCGCGTAGTCGCAGGCAGCGGGTCACCCGTGCCACCGGGCCAAGTCCGCAGCACCGATCAGCGCGGCATCGGAGCCAAGCTCGGCTCGTACGATGCGAGCAAACGGCCGGTAGCCTCGCCCCGGCAGCAGCTGCCGGTAGGAGGCCTCCGCCTGTTCGACCAGGGAAGTGGAAGCAGACCCTAGCCCCCCCGCCGATGACCACGACGCCAGGATCCAGCACAGCCGCAAGATTCGAAATTCCCCTCCCGAGCCATCGACCCATCTCTTCGATGAGCTCCATGCAGGCAGGGTCGCCATTGACCGCCAGCGCCGTCACCATCGCTCCGCTCACCTTGCCGGGGTCCGCTTGGCAGGCTTCACGCAAACTATATGCCCGCGGAGAATCCAGCCGGACAAGCTCTGCCCCTTCACGTCCCAGTGCGTTGCCCGACGCGTATTGTTCCCAGCACCCTCGATTTCCGCACGGGCAACGGTGGCCGTCCACCACCAAAGTCTGGTGCCCGAACTCCCCGGCGACGCCGAAACTGCCGCGCAGAATACTGTTGCCGAACATGATGGCGCCGCCGATACCCGTGCCAAGGGTCAGGCAGACGCTCAGCTCCTCGCCTCGTGCCGCCCCGAAACGATGCTCGGCCCACCCCGCGGCGTCGGCATCATTATTCAGGACGACCTTGCGGTTCATCTTCGATTCGAGGCGTTCACGCACCGGCTCATCACGCCATGCAAGATGCGGGGAGAAGAGGACATGCGAACCACTTCGGTTAATCCAGCCGGCGGCCCCGACACCCACGGGCATATGAGTATCCCCGTCGCTGAGCTCGCTGACTACCTCGGCAATAGAATCTTCGGTCAATGCTGCGCTCCGGCCCGGAGTAGGGCGGAAGCTCCGGCGAAGAATCCGGCCGTGGCCATCGACCACGCCGCCGGCGATCTTCGTCCCGCCGATGTCTATGCCGACCGCAAGGTTTTCGGTAGACATTTCACCCTTCCAATGCGTGCGTGTAGTTCAGCAGCTAGCTTTCGAAGGACTTCTTGCTGCTCGCTACCAATGCCCGGTCCACCTCATGGAACCCAAAACAGAAACCTGCCGAAAGCACGAAGGACTTAATTGCAATCTCGTCGAGTTCATCCGCCACGTAAACCAGCTGGACAGGCCCGGCAAGCACTAGTAGCACCAGCGTCCACACCGCATATACCCAAGAGGTTTTCGCCTGTGCCATCTGCGGGTATTGAGAACGGCGGTGAATAGTGCGTAAGCCGATGACCAGGATGACCCCCGCCAGAATCGCCGCCCCGGCGATGAAAAAATAACGTTGAGTGCGGATCAATGTCATGGTCACACCAATTAAGACACCGAGAATTGCAGACATCCACCAGCTCGCGGAGCGCAGTTCGACCAGTTCAGCCCGTGGCTCGCTTTCCGTCACGGAGCTCCCTTCGGTTATTTATCGGCGTCGAGAAAAGTTGTTGACGCTATGTCAAGGATACGCTTTGGGCTTTGCCCGGCCGAAACCCGGCACGGACGGAAAACGCGCAAGCCCTTCAAAAGCGCAATGCGGTTTTGGTCAGAGCAACAGCGTCCAGGTCACTACGGCGGTCCGGTCCGAAGTATTTTCCCAACTGTGCGGCTCACGGCCCGGGAAGGTTACCGTATCGCCCGCTTGCAGTTCAATGCGGTCCTCGGGCAGAACCAAGGTAAATTCTCCGGAAATCACGTGCAGAACTTCCACCTTGCAATCCACCGAATACAGCTCGGCCTCCCCCGAGCCCTGCGGCGCGACCTCTGCCCTAATCATCTGCACCCGGGTCTCGGCGCGGGGAGTGACCAGCTGTTCGGTGATCCCCTGACCGCCCAAGGCGATTCGCGGTGCGTGCTCCAACCTGACCAATTTGGTTTCAGGTACAGAGAAGAGCTGCCCGACTTCTAAGCCCAATACTTCGCAGAGCCTAAGCAATGTCGATACCGACGGGCTAGTCAAGTCTCGCTCCACGCGAGACAAGAACCCCTTGGTCAGTCCGGACATTTCAGCCACCTGGTCGATGGTCATTCGTCGGGTTTGGCGTACCCCACGCAAACGGGCACCGATATTAATCGACGAGCCGGTGGGCTCTACGGGCAGTGTTTTCATGCTCTCCCACCATTTTGACACCGGCGCAGCCCTAGATTGGCAGCACCCGGCCTACAATTCCGCTAAACCAATCCGGTTCAGGTTCCTACACTGCGTCAGTTTACCAATAGGCAACGAGAACTGCGCCGAGCTCACGCTTCAGTCCTGAAGTCAGCAACCAATCCCTCAATGCGCCGGCGCTGTTTATTCAATCGCCAAGAAACTAGACTCGGCACATGGATACCGCTGGCAATCCGTCCTCCAAGAGGCTTCGGACCTACTTGAACGAGGCCCGCAACACCGTGCTCTGGAAGTGCCAGGGACTCTCCGAGGAGTTGGCCCGCCGCCCCATGACGGATACCGGAACCCACATGCTTGGTGTCATCTACCACCTAGCAATCACCGAATACGGTTATTTCGGCGAGTGCCTAGGTCGTGTGCCCAACGATCGGCATGTGCTTCAACTACTGCAAAGCGATGAACCGCAGATCGACTTCCTGCCTCCGGCCAGCTTCTCGGTAGAAGATGTTCTCGCGTTGTACCGAAAATCCATCGCATTTGCCGAACACGCGCTTGACGAATTGAACTTAGAATCCCCGGCAGAGGTCCCCTGGTGGTCCGTGCATCGGCATACCACCGTGGAGCATCTTATTGTTCATATGATCGCGGAGACCTCCCGGCATGCCGGGCATCTCGATATCGTTCGAGAGCTTCTCGACGGACAGGTAGGACTGCGCGAACAGGCGAGAAATATCCCTGGATTCAGCGCTGAGCAATGGAAGGAACAACGCTCCTCGCTGCAGCGAATCGCCGAGCAGTCCTAACAACGATTCTTCGCCAAATCTTGCTCATAGCTCTGGCAGGGCACCGCCTCTAACAGGCCGCATAGGCTCGCGCTAGCTCGGATGGCCCTGACCGAGCCCAGCGACTAGGAGCACCACCTGGTGAAACTGCCGGTCCGTAGCCTGGCGTTGGTCCCAACGGACCAGAGGCGTTGGACCTGAGCGGCATATTGCGCAGCGATACTCCCGCGCGGCTCGGGCAGGCCTGGCGGCATCGACGGCGGGTCGGGAGGGGAGCCACTTGCCGGAGATCGGTCACCGGGCCAGCCACCGGTAGTGCCCGATGTCCAGATCCCCGCCCGGCGACCTTCGCCTGCGCCAAGCGCAGGGTTCTTGTGGGCGCGGTCCGTGCACCTCCCGGTGCTCGGCTCTGCTTCCCATGAGGCCCGCGAGAGCCGAGTATGACGTCTCACTACGCATCCGGACAGCCCACGGGTGTAGCATCGTGGTGTTGCTTCACGAGATGCGGCGCCAAGCTCCGACTGGCCGCACACCAACCCCAGGTTCATGGGTGGTTCGGATGAAGAAGCGGTCCGTACTCCAACCGGCTACGGGCAAGAGCTCTTTTAAGGGTCCACGATAGTTATGGCTTCAAACGTCCTTCCCATTATTGACCTGCAAACCGGCCAGGTGCAGTTTCCGCTTCGCGGAGTCTGGGTCAGCTACTACGTCACCGACCCGCACCTGCTCACCCGATTGCTAGCCAGAACCGTGGGTCCGCCGAGCTTCGACAGGCAGCGCGAGGAACTTTCGGTATTCGTGGCAGCCCGAGGGCAAAACCCTGGCGCCGCTAAGGTATTTAGTCTTGCCAAATTCCCAGTGCTCGACTCACTCACTAAACTAGGGGGTTGAACCTAACCCGGATCATCTGCCCGTGAATGATCCAATTCTGCCGCAGGAGACTCATCCCCGTGATGGCCCCAACCTCAATTCCCGAACCATCCAAGGCGCAGATCCGCCGCTGGCGCCAGTACATGGCCGATGAGGTCGCCGAAGGTGCGATCTACCGTGAACTGGCCGAAAAGCGCACCGGACAAGAACGCCAGATTCTCCGTGGGCTAGCCGAAGCGGAAGAACGCCACGAAAATTACTGGCGCGCTAAGCTCGGTGAACACGTGCGCCCGGTCCGTCCGTCGATGCGGCGCACCATGTTGCGTTTCATGGCCCGGCATTTCGGTTCGGTGTTTGTCTTGGCGCTGGCCCAGCGTGCCGAAGGCAACTCTCCTTACGCCACCGATCAGGATGCCGCGCCGCAAATGGCCGCGGATGAGCAAGTGCATGAGGAAGTCATCCGTGCTTTGGCTACGGCCGGCAGATCCCGGCTGTCCGGCAACTTCCGAGCCGCGGTGTTCGGCGCAAATGACGGGCTCGTTTCGAATCTGGCCTTGGTCATGGGCATCGGCGCCACCGGTGTGGCCTCGTCCCTCGTGCTCTTCTCCGGAATTGCCGGCCTGCTGGCCGGCGCGCTGTCCATGGCTGCCGGGGAATTCGTGTCAGTCCGTTCCCAACGTGAGCTTCTCACCGCGTCGCGCCCCACCCAAGTCACGCTTTCTGCCGCCCGTGACCTCGATCTTGACGCCAATGAATTGGTGTTGATCTACAAAGCACGTGGCATGAACAATGAGGACGCCGAACACCGCGCGGCAGAACGCATGGGGCTGTTTACCTGCGATTGCAACCCCTCCTTCTCACTCCATCCAGAAGTTCGCAGCGCGGAACTGGAACGCGAACATGAGGAGCTTGGTTCGGCACCGGGAGCCGCCATTTCTTCGTTCATGTTCTTTGCTTCGGGCGCAGTCATTCCGATCCTGCCCTACATCTTTGGGCTCACCGGGCTAGCTGCGGTGAGCGTGGCGGTCGCTTTGGTCAGCATCGCGTTGCTGCTCACCGGCGGCGTCGTTGGCCTGCTATCCGGTGCGTCCCCGCTCAAACGTGGCGTGCGTCAGCTGGCCATTGGCTTGGGTGCGGCCGCTGTAACCTACTGCTTGGGCTTGCTTTTCGGCACCACCGTGGCTTAGCTCCAAAAGCAGACTGCTGGCCGTTGCCCCAACATGACACAGCTTGAGGCAACGGCCACTATCGTTGTTAGAACCGCGTGCGGCGCCGCAATGGAGTCATTGTTTTAATGAATTCGACGGCTTCTTGCACGGTGTCCACCAAAGCTATTCTGCTTTCCATGGCCCTCCCGGCGGCAAGCGCCTGCAGCAATGGCCAGACCGGTAGCTTCCGTGTCCAATGCTCGCGGCCCACCAACACAATGGGAGCGACGCGAGCGCCGGTCGCGTAGTAGTTTTCGCAGGCGTCTTGGAATATTTCCTGGACTGTCCCGGCAGCACCGGGAAGCACAATGATTCCGCCGTTTGCCTGTTCGAGCAGGATGGCTTCGCGAATCGAGTTCGTGAAAAACTTTGCTATATGCGTGGCGAACAGGTTTGGTGGCTCATGGCCGTAAAACCAGGTGGGCACGCCCATTGAATTTCTCGTGCTGGGGTATTCTTCACGCACTCGCAATGCTGCACGCGCCCAGGCAGTCCGATGACGGATCGCGTCTGGAGCTTGTGCGAGGATATCCACGGCTCTGCCGGTAGCCGTTTTGTCATAGTCTGCAAGCCACGCGCCGGCATTTGCCGCTTCCATGGCCCCTGGTCCCCCACCGGTAACAATCGAATAGCCTTGGCCGGTTAGCATCGCACCGAGCCGCACTGCATCGGCGAATTCTTGCGTGCCACGTGTTACCGCGTGCCCGCCCATGATCCCGATCATGGGCGTCTTGGCAAATACCCCATCGTAAACAGCGCTCAACATCGCCTGACCAATATGGTGATCATGCAAAGTCGTTGCCATTGTGCTGTCATCGGGCGAAAACTCAGCCGGAGAATTCGCTTGCGAATAGGTATAGATCTGCGCGTCGGGCACCTGCGAGTAGGGGGCTTCTTTGATCCCCGCATAGAGCTCTAGCGGGGAGTAGAGCCCACGTTCATAAATATTGAACGGGAGTTGCGTTCCGGTACTCATGCATAGCCCGCCGGTTGCTTCTACGAGCGAACGTCCGGCATCGGAATAGACGCAATCAATAAAAAGACAGTTGGCAAGGTCCAGAGCGCTTAAAACCGAGTCCCTGGTTCGAAGATCAACCCGGTGAACGCGCCAGTTTCGGGCAAGCGATGCTTGAGTTTCGATGGCTTCGGCTGCGAGCCTGTCGAACTCAACCATTGTGGTGATATTGACCGCTCTGGCGGGGAGATAAGGCCACACATGAGACATGCATCTACGCTACCTTGAACACAAGTGATTATTCACAGTTAGCGTCCTCAACTTTCACCTACGCCCCGAACGTGAAACGATGAGAGGATGACTGATTCTGTGCCACCACTCATTGACGCAAGGCACCTACTGGCGTACTTGGGTGACGTTCCATTCTTCTTCGGGCAACAACTTGCCAAGAACGACGAATCAGTGACTGACGTCGCCTTTGATGAAACTGCGAGTGTCATCTCGGGTACCGTCCTCGAAGATGGTCAGAAGTTCTCCCCCACTCTCACGGTGATTCGCAGCGCTTCGGGCTGGTCCATCGACGTTTCGGACTGCAGCTGCGACAAAGGCTCGATCTGCCCGCATATCGCGGCGCTGTCGCTCACCGCCAATAAGATCGCCAAGCTGCCCCGCCCGGCGGTCGTTCAAGAGCAAAAGACCGTTACTGCTTGGTCCCAGCAAGTGAACACCTGGTTTGAAGAACCCGAGCCGGGGCCCGCAGACGGACTATTAGGGTCACCAAATGACCCGGTCGTGGCCATGGCCTTGCAATTCATGGTCTTTGATTCGAAAAATACCTCCCAGCAACAGCAGTGGATGCCTTCGGGAGCGGTCCCCCACCCGACGCGCAACAAACGCTTCCGTTTGGGTGTTCGCCCCATGGTGCGCAACTCCGAGGGACGCTGGGTTCGTGGACAGCTGCGCTGGACTACCATTGCGTTCAAGACCTACGGCTGGAATATGCTGCGCAATCAGCACCATTGGTTCACCCGTTTTGCTGCGCTAGCACGAAGCAACACTCAGCTGCAGTTTAAGGTCGACGAAGACTGGTTGTTCCTCGATGAGTATGCCTCGGATCTGCTCTGGCCAATGCTTGGCGAAGCTCAAGATCTTGGTATCGAACTGATTAGCACCCGCAATGAGACCAGCGTGAATATTGACCGCCAGTCCCGATTTGAGCTGCTCGCCGACCTCGGGCAGGACAATTCGCTCACCGTGGCTGGACATTTGAACATTGCAGGTCAGGGCCTAACACTCAACGCAGAGACTCCCAGTGGAACGATCGCGGACCACGGGTTCTACGTTGAGTTGGAAGCACCTGAACAAATCTGGTTGGCACCAAGTCAAGAGATAGTTCCCGCTCAGCACCGCCGCTGGTTTCAGAATCGCGAACCCTTGCAGGTTCCCGAAGATCAAATGCAGGACTTTTTCGCTGGTTCGTACGCGCGCCTTGCGCGTCGTTTCAATCTGCGCAGCATAAGCAAGGATCTGGTACTTCCCGCACTTGCCCCGCCGATGGTCCACGCCGAGGTGAAATTCATGCGTGAGGAAAAGGAAGATGGCAGCATCAAGGAATCTGCCACCATTGATTTCCAGATCCATTACCCGGGAGTGCCCAACGACCGCGAGGTCTATGACGCCCAGGCCGAAGATTCCTTGCGCAGCACGGTCAATGACGTCTTCGAGCGACACACAGGCACCAGCAACCACGACCTGGACTCGAAGTTCTTCTCCGGTGAACATATGATTGTATTTGTTTCGGAGCTGCTGCCGGCCCTGCATGGCCTGTCCGTCATGAAGATCACCGAAGAAGGCATCCGCCCGGTTTACCGTCAGCTACGTGAACTTCCACGGCTGAAGATCAACGCGGTGAGCCACGAACGCAACGACTGGCTTGATTTGGGCTTGCTGATCGCCGTAGGCGACCATGAAGTACCTTTCTCCACCATTCTCGAGGCGCTCACCAGCGGTGCCATGAAGGTCAAGCTTCCGGATAACACCTGGTTCTCACTGGATCACCCGTTATTTGCCAAGCTGAAGTCGCTGGTCGATGAGGCTCAGGCGCTGAATGACAAACCCAAGGATGCCGACCTGAAGCTCTCGGTCTTCCAGGTCTCGCTCTTCGATGAATTTGATGAGCTTGCCGAGGGAATCGAAGGCGCCGACCTATTTATCGGGCGCATGCGTTCGCTCCTGCGTGTGGCCGAAGGTGAAGAGGCCGATGTGCCCGATACGCTCAATGCCACCTTGCGCCCGTATCAGGTCGAGGGCTATCAATGGCTTGCGCGCCTGTACCGAGGCGGTTTTGGCGGCATTCTTGCCGACGACATGGGACTGGGAAAAACCCTGCAAACCATCGCGTTAATGCTTCACGCACGCAAACTCTGGGATGACCCGAAGCATGTGGCGCAGCTGCCGGCCGCTCAGCGGAACAGTGCCCCCTTCCTCGTCGTTGCTCCAAGCTCCGTTGTTTCCAACTGGGAGATGGAGATCAAACGGTTCGCTCCGAGCCTGAGCGTGATCACCGTTGAAGGTACCCTCGGTTCCGAACGCGAGCTGAACGAACTAGTGGCCAACTATGACGTCATCCTGACCACCTACACGCTGCTCCGGCTCAACGATGAGATGTACGAATCCCAGCGATTCGCTGGCCTGATCCTGGACGAGGCTCAATTCGTGAAGAATCGTTCGACCAAGGCCCATCGCAGCGCGGTGAATATCCAGACGAACTTCAAGCTGGCGGTCACCGGCACGCCAATGGAGAACAACCTCGCCGAGCTCGGCGCGCTGCTTTCGTTGACTTCTCCATCGCTGTTCATGAATACCAGCCGGTTCAACCGCCAGTTTGCCCGCCCCATTGAGGTGCTAGGCGATAAGGAAACCCTGAAGTTGCTGCAGCGCCGCGTGAAACCTTTCATGCTGCGCCGCACCAAGGAATCTGTCGTCTTGGATCTCCCCGCCAAGCAAGAACAGCAGGTCTTGGTGCGTCTGAGCGAAGAGCACCAGCATGTGTACGACACGCATCTGAACCGTGAGCGGCAGAAGATCTTGCACCTTGTTGAGGATCTGGACCGCAACCGCTTTACGATTTTCCAGTCGCTGACCCATCTGCGCATGCTTGCATTGGAACCTTCGCTGGTTGACCCGGAACTTGCCGAGATCCCGGGCTCTAAGTTGGAAGCACTCTTCGAACAGCTTGAGGATGTGCTCAGCGAACAGCACCGAGCCTTGGTATTCTCACAATTCACTTCCTACTTAAAGGTCCTTGCGGCAAAGTTGGAAGCACGAGGTATTCCGTACGTGTATCTGGACGGCAACACACGCAACCGTGCGAAGGTCATTGAGCAGTTCAAGGACGGGGAGGCACCGCTGTTCCTGATCTCGTTGAAGGCCGGTGGTTTTGGCTTGAACTTGACCGAAGCTGACTACTGCTTCTTACTTGATCCTTGGTGGAATCCTGCCGTAGAAGCGCAGGCGATCGACCGCACCCACCGAATCGGGCAGACCCGCCAGGTGATGGTTTACCGGATGATTGCCCAGGGCACCATCGAAGAAAAGGTTGTTGCTCTCCAAGAGTCCAAGCGGAAGCTGATCTCCACGGTTATGGACGAAGCCGATGGATTCTCCAAGGCTTTGACGGCTCAGGATATTCGCGGGCTGCTCGAATAACAGCTTTATTACATCTGCGCTGTTTGACGGGCTTTTACCAGCGAATCGCGCTATATTCAATATGTCTAGTTGCGTGTTCTCTGCCACACTGAGCGCAGGCAAAGAGGCAAGCCCCGGAGGTCTTCTCCGGTGGCACAACGCAAGATGAAGGCGGTTATAACCGTGTCCCTGATTAAATCGGAGACTCTGAGTACACCGAGTGACGACTGGATGAGCGCATCGGTGAGCACTGAACGAGATCGTGTGGTGATTGAAACCGAGCAGGAGCGTCTGTCTCTGGACAATGAGCGGCTCTTGGAAAAGGTCCGGCGAGTTATCGCTTCGCCGCTCGAGGAAATTTTCTATAACCCAAAACACCGGATGCTATTGATACCTGGTGCTTTCGCGGTCATCGGCTCCTCGTTCTTGAGGGTCGACACGGACGCAGCTGCTGGCCTACGCGGCTAGGACATAGTCCGAGTACAGGTAAAGCCCCACGGAATCGAAAACCGATGCCATGGGGCTTTTTCGCGTCTGCGAATTTCCTAAGGCTTAGAGAGCCGCGAAAACTTCGCGCAACAGGACGGCAGCCTCCGAAGGAGTCTTGCCTACCTTCACACCAGCAGCTTCGAGAGCTTCCTTCTTGGCCTGAGCGGTACCTGCCGAGCCGGAGACGATGGCGCCAGCGTGGCCCATGGTCTTGCCCTCAGGAGCGGTGAAGCCAGCCACGTAGCCAACAACTGGCTTGGTGACGTTGGCCTTGATGTAGTCGGCTGCGCGCTCTTCAGCGTCGCCGCCGATCTCGCCGATCATCACGATGGCCTTGGTCTCTGGGTCAGCTTCGAAAGCGGCCAGGGCGTCGATATGGGTGGTACCGATGACTGGGTCACCGCCGATGCCGATGGCGGTGGAGAAGCCCAGGTCACGCAGTTCGAACATCATCTGGTAAGTCAGGGTGCCGGACTTGGATACCAAGCCGATTGGGCCCTTCTTGGTGATGTTGTTCGGGGTAATGCCGACCAGTGCTTCACCTGGGGTGATGATGCCTGGGCAGTTAGGGCCGATGATCCGGGTGATCTGGTTTCCGTCGGCGTCAACCTTCGACTGCGCCAGCGCCCAGAACTCGGCCGAGTCCTGCACTGGAACACCTTCGGTGATGACTACGACGAGGCCAACCTCGGCCTCGATAGCTTCAACGACGGCGTCCTTGGTGAACTTAGGTGGCACGAAGACGATCGATACGTCTGCGCCGGTCTCGGCCTTGGCCTCAGCCACGGTGCCGTATACCTTGATGTCCTGGTCACCGTGGGTGACGGTGGTGCCAGCCTTGCGGGCGTTGACGCCGCCGACAATGTTGGTGCCAGCCTTGAGCATCAGGGCGGTGTGCTTGGTGCCTTCGCCGCCGGTGATGCCCTGGACGATGACCTTGGAGTCCTTGTTCAGGTAAATGCTCATTGTTCGCTTATCCCTCTTACTTCGCTGCGTTGGCGAGCTCGGCAGCCTTATCGGCGCCCTCATCCATGGTTGCTGCCAGGGTCACCAATGGGTGGTTGGCATCGGCCAGGATACGACGACCCTCTTCAACGTTGTTGCCATCGAGGCGAACAACCAGAGGCTTGTTGGCGGAATCGCCCAAAGTGTTCAGCGCGCCAACGATGCCGTTTGCGACTGCGTCACACGCGGTGATGCCACCGAAGACATTCACGAAGACTGATTTGACCTGTGGGTCGTTCAGGATGACGTCCAGGCCGTTGGCCATGACCTCGGCAGAGGCTCCACCGCCGATGTCTAGGAAGTTAGCTGGCTTCACGTTGCCGTGATTTTCGCCAGCGTAGGCCACAACGTCCAAGGTGGACATGACTAGACCTGCACCGTTGCCGATGATGCCTACTTCGCCGTCCAACTTGACGTAGTTCAGGCCTGCGTCTTTTGCCTTTGCTTCCAGCGGGTCGGCTGCGCCCTTGTCCTCAAGCTCTTCGTGAGCTGGGTGGCGAACCTCGGAAGCGTTCTCGTCAAGGGAAACCTTGCCATCCAGTGCAACGATGTCACCGGCACCGGTCTTCACCAGTGGGTTCACCTCAACGAGGGTGGCGTCTTCTTCCTTGAAAACTACCCAGAGCTTCTGGATGGTATCTGCGACCTTTGCGCGCAGTTCTTCAGGGAAATTGGCCTCGGCGACGATCTCAGCAGCCTTGGCAGCATCGATGCCTACCAATGGGTCAATGGCAACCTTTGCCAGTGCGTCCGGACGCTCGACTGCGAGCACCTCGATTTCCATGCCACCTTCTACCGAGCACATGGCCAGGTAGTTACGGTTTGCACGGTCCAACAGTACCGAGAAGTAGAATTCCTCGGCAATGTCGGCGCCCTGGGCGATCATGACCTTGTTGACGGTGTGGCCCTTGATGTCCATACCGAGAATGTTGGAAGCGTGCTCGAAAGCCTCATCTGCGGTCTTGGCAACCTTAACGCCGCCAGCCTTACCGCGGCCACCAACCTTGACCTGAGCCTTAACTACTACAACGCCGCCAATCTTCTCAGCTGCGGCCTTGGCTTCTTCCGGGGTGTAAGCGACGATACCGGCAAGCACGGGAACCCCGTGTGCCTCGAATAGATCGCGCGCCTGGTACTCATACAGGTCCACGGGTTTGTGTCCTTCGTTCGAAGTTCATGCTGACTCGCGGCATGGCCATAAATCGAAATCCATGCCACGCCCTAGAGAGCGCAACGTAACTATCGGCAGTCATACGGCGCCGTAGCCGTGCGCACCTCTCAGACTATCCCTACTTTTACAAACTTCCCACTTTTACAGGCTGTAGAGAACCGCTGGGCAGCCTGTCGACGGTTTCAAGAAACCTCAAAGCGCGCGCCAAAGAATCTCCGGTTAGTCAACCATTTCTAATGGCGCGTAACGCAATAGGAGCCGTTTTTCCGAGTCAGCAAATTGCACTTTTGCAACCGTCTTATCACCGACACCTTCGATCGCGATAACAACGCCCAAGCCAAAGCCAGAATGTTTCACGTTTTGGCCAACCTTTGGAATGACAATTTCTTTGTTCTGCTGCACGCGCTGCTTGGCCACCGGAGCTGCGTTATGCCCACGAGATGCAAAATTCGAAGCATTGCCGGCACCCCAATGAGATCCACGGTCATACCGACTCGTGGCGAAATTCACCGTTCCGTTACTCGCACCCCACCCCGCAGGCGTGCCTCCTTCCCGCTTCCAGTCCAACAGGTGGGAAGGAATTTCGTCGAGAAACTGACTCGCAGGGTTATATTGCGACTGTCCCCACAAGCTACGCTGTTCGGCTCGCGTCAGGTACAACCGTTCCCTAGCCCGAGTAAGCCCCACATACGCTAAACGTCGCTCCTCGGCCAATTCCTTCTCGTCCGTCATGGAACGCTGGTGCGGAAAGACTCCGTGTTCCATGCCGGTCAGGAACACCACCGGGAATTCCAGCCCTTTCGCGGTGTGCAGCGTCATTAGCGTGACCACACCTTCACGAGCCGCCATTTCTGCGCCTTCGCTATCTGTAGGCGCCTCGGGAATCTGATCTGCGTCGGCCACCAACGCCACGCGCTCCAAGAACCCTTCCAGGCCCCCCTCCGGCTCATCAATCACATAGTCGCGGACCACCGCAACGAGCTCAGCAAGGTTTTCTACCCGGGACTCATCCTGCGGATCACTCGACGCTCGAAGAACTTCGAGGTATCCGGTCTGCTCCAGTACCGCTTCCAGCGCTTCGGCCGGGCCGGAGCCTTCTGCAACAGTCTTCAAATCGTCCATCAAGGACACAAAAGCTGCGGTCATCTTGATGCCACGAGTGCCTAGACCTGGGGCTTCATCGGAACGGCGCAACGCTTCCATAAATGAGATCCGGTCGCGTTCGGCTAGCGCTGCTACCGCTCCTTCGGCTCGGTCGCCGATGCCGCGTTTGGGCTCGTTGAGGATGCGGCGAACGTTAATGTCGTCTTCGGGATTCACCAAGGCTCGCAAATAAGACAGCGCATCTTTGATTTCCTTGCGGTCGTAGAATCGGGTGCCGCCAACCACCCGGTACTTTAAATCAACGCGCATGAGCTGCTCTTCGAGCGCTCGGGACTGTGCGTTGGTGCGATAGAAAATGGCTACATCGCCCGGTCGCACGTCTTCTTCGTCATTGAGCCGAAGGATCTCCTCCGCGATCCAGCGCGCCTCGTCCCCCTCGGATTCTCCCACGTAACCGGTGATCTGGTCGCCGTCCCCGCTGGCCGTCCAAAGGCGTTTGTCGTTGCGGTCCGGGTTGCGTTTGATCACTTCGTTCGCTGCCGAGAGGATGTTCTGGGTGGAACGGTAGTTCTGTTCGAGTTTGATCGTCGCGGCGTCTGCGTAATCCTTTTCGAATTCCACAATATTGCGAATATCCGCTCCACGAAACGCATAAATCGACTGATCAGAGTCGCCGACTACCGTTAGTTCTCCCGGCCGGGTCAGCCCATCGGGTCCGGTTAATTCTCGGACTAAGGAGTACTGCGCGTGGTTCGTATCCTGATACTCGTCAATCAACACGTGGCGGAAGCGACGGCGATAGTTGTCCGCCACCGCTGGGAAGGCCCGAAACATGTAAACGACCTGCCCAATCAGGTCGTCAAAGTCCATCGCATTCGCCGCGCGCAGCCGTCGGGTATAGCCTCGATAGACCTCTGCCACGGACCGCGCGAATGGATCATTGGTGTTCATGGTGGAGGCGAAATCTTCTTCGTCGATAAGTTCGTTCTTCAACGACGAGATCTTGTGGGCGATGGCCTTGGGCGTGAACCGCTTCGGATCAATATCCAACCCCTTGGCAATAAGCGTAATCAAGCGCAGGGAGTCGGCCGAATCATAGATCGAGAAGTTCGACTTCAAACCGATAGTTGCAGCCTCACGGCGCAGAATGCGTACGCAGGAGGAGTGGAAGGTGGAGATCCACATCTTTTTTGCCTGATCTTCACCGATCTGTTCGGAAGCGCGCTCACGCATTTCCGCAGCGGCTTTGTTGGTGAAGGTGATAGCAAGAATTTCGTGCGGTCGGGCCCGTCCGGTAGCTAGCAAATACGCAATGCGATGAGTCAGCACGCGGGTCTTACCAGAACCAGCACCAGCAATGATCAAGAGCGGGCCGCCGTGATAACGAACTGCCTTGTCTTGCTGTTCGTTCATCCCCAGCAACAGTTCTTCGGGCGTCGGTAAAGTGCGCTGTGCCGGCTCCGCGGCGAAGTCATCGTTAAGGAAATCCATGGTAATGCCAGTCTACGTGGGCTCTGCGACGGTTTCGCAGACCTACCCGGCATAATGGAAGGTATGGCAAAGAACGTTAAGAAAAGCAAAGAGTATCGCAAGCCAGCGCATTTCCAGGATGAGCAGGCCAAGAAGCTCGGTCAAGGACTGCGGGATTCTGCGCAACAACGTGAATCTACTTCCAATCCGATGCTGTTGATCTCGGCAGGGTTGGTCACGTGCGTGTTCCTCTTTGTGTACTACCACCTGCTCACGATGCACCAGATGACCGACCTCAGTAACGGGTTATCCATGCCAGATCAGCGCGTCTTCGGCTACACGGTTTCGGATATCGAAGCGCTACGTGCAGCCATGGATTCGGATGCCACCGGACAGCTAAATTACCTTCACAAGACCGCCGGACTGCTGTTCCCGTTGCTGACCGGGCTGTTTTCCATGCTGATCTTCATTCGCTGGATTCCCAACCGTCAGATGCGTTGGCTGGCGTGGCTGGCACCCTTGCTGTTTGCGGTGACCGACTTGTGGGAGAACTTTGCCATTGATTCGCTCTTCGGCGCGGAACTCAACGAAAGCACCGTCGTGCTCGCTTCAATCCTGACCACGATCCGGTGGGCCACGCTTTTCATCACGGCCGCGCTAGTCTTTGGCTTGGCGGCTCGTCGTGCGAACAAAGCGATGATTAAGAAAATGGCTGAGATTCGACAGCATTCATCCTGACAAATTCATCATCAACTTCCTAGTAGGATAGTGTTGATGGCGCGCCTAGCGCCTGCGCCCCTGTAGCTCAGTAGGATAGAGCGACCCTCTCCTAAAGGGTAGGCCGTCGGTTCGATTCCGGCCAGGGGCACCAATAAAAAGTTGAGGTCCCGCTTCTACCGGAGCGGGACCTCAACTTTATATTGATCATGTCGAACGACTTACCGCAGTAGCAGTGCGGTAGCCTTCGGCGAGAGCGAGGCATCCATGACGACGCACGCGCCACCGATGGCGCCAACCTGCGAGCCAAGGCTCGAGGTGCGGGTACCGACCTCGTGGACTGCACGTAGCCCGAAGCGACGCTGAACGGCTTCATCGACTTCATCAGCGACGAGCTCGCGAACCTTGTCCCACTGTGGACCGCCGAAGACGATCTCGCGGACGTCCAGCGCATTGGCCAGCTGTCCGGCGACTTCACCCACCCGAATCATCGATTCAATGATCAGTTCCTTGGCGACGGCGTTGCCTTCCAGCGCAAGTTCGGTCAGACGGTTGATACCCTCGGAGCGCTGCTCCGGGCCCATGATTTCATAGGCCGGCAGTTCCAGCCCGCGTTCCTTAGCCTGGGCAGCCATGAACTCGTAGGAGGTGCCTGCAGCCAAGCAATCGTCGGCACCGCACTCTTCGCATGCGACGGCCTTGCGTCCGGTGGAGTAATGCCCAATTTCACCAGCGTTGTTGCTCGAACCGTGGTGGACTTCGCCGTCGATCACGATACCTGCACCGAAGCCGTGGCCGCAGTATACGAAGACGAAATCATCTGATTTCTCTTCCTTGGACTGCCAAAGCTCACCGACCGCAGATGCGATGGTGTCCTTTTCGATGATTACCTGCAAGCGCAGCAGCTTACGTAGTGGGTTGACCAGCTCTACATCTGCCCAGCCATCGAGCAGCGGTGGGTTGAGCACCACACCGTCTTCGACGTTAACCGGTCCGGGTACGGCAATGCCGACACCGACGATGTGCTTTTTCGGCACGCGAATCTCGGAAATCAATTCCTTGACCGTGTCTGCCATCAGCTGGATGGTCTCCGTGGCTACTTCGAGATTCGGTACATCGATACTGCGCTCACGCAATACTTCGCCGCGCAGGTTCATGGCCACGAAGGTCAGCACGCTTGGGTCAAGATGGATGCCGATGGACACTAATCGGTTTCCCTCTAGCTCCAGAACGGTTCTCGGCTTACCTGGACCGGACACAATGGTTCGGTCTTCGCGAACGATGCCATCGTCAAGAAGACGACGCACGACGTTTGAAATTGTCTGTGGTGAAAGTCCAGTCGAACCTGCGAGCTCCACACGGCTGATGCCGTCCGGGGCTCGTCGGATGGACTCAAGGATAACCGCCTGGTTAAAATCGCCAAGGCGGCCTAAGTTTGTTCCCCGTCGCATTAAAGCTCCATAGATCTATAAATTTGATGGATCGATCTCTCTATTCCAACATCCGGCCAAGACGTCGTCGTACGATCTGAAACTGCGAGTTCTCTAATCACGACGTTACTCAACTAAAAACGTTGGAGATCCAATAATGCACGTTACCATTCGTCACGAGTTTTCACACGCGATATTGTGTTTTGGTGATGAAAAATTTAACTATCTCGGCAGCGTGTTTAATCAACGATCAGGGACAAATTCTTCTTGTTCGGAAGCGTGGGACTTCAAAATTCATGCAACCCGGCGGAAAACCAGAAAAGGGCGAGACACCCTTAGAGACCGTGATGCGCGAGGTACATGAGGAATTAGGAGTGAAGTTCGAGGAAAAAGACTTTGCAGAGTACGGCCAATGGCTTGGACCGGCGGCCAACGAAGCAGACACCTCGATACAAGCCTATTTGTTCGGCGCAAGATTTAATGGTTCCCCCAAACCACTAGCCGAACTCGAAGAGCTAATGTGGATCCACCCCCACGAAGCCCTATTGCGTGATGACATCGCCCCACTATTACGCCAGCACGTATTGCCTACCCTTCTTGCTCGGAGAAACGCACCCCACTAATGAGCAGATATGCAGAAAAGTTTGTCACGTGGCTATGAGGGCCGACCTCGAACTATTTTCAATGGTGTCCGCGGCCGGCTCTCTGGTATCGCCACGAGTTCCGCATAGCGCAGGAGCATGGCGCAAAAACTGCTTTAGTTACGATCCGGTTCCTGGACCGAATTGAACTGAGTTTCATAGAACTTTGAGTACGCGCCTTGTTTGCTTAGCAAGCTCTGATGCGTTCCACGTTCAACGATTCGTCCACCGTCGATCACCAAGATTTGATCCGCTTGCCGGATCGTTGAAAGCCGATGGGCAATGACCAATGCCGTGCGGTTTTCCAGCGCTTGGGACAGCGCCAGTTGCACAGCAAGTTCGCTGCGTGAATCCAAAGCCGCAGTTGCTTCGTCGAGAATGACCAGCCCCGGATTGGCCAGAATCATCCGGGCGATCGTCATGCGTTGGCGTTCTCCGCCAGATAGCCGGTATCCGCGTTCCCCAACCACCGTGGCAAGCCCGTCCGGGAGGGTCTCGATTTGGGTCCGCAACTGCGCGTCTTCCAATGCCGCCCATAATTGCTCTTCGCTGGCGCCAGGGTTTGCCAGCAACAAATTAGAGCGTACGGTCTCGTGCAACAGGTGCCCGTCTTGGGTGACCATTCCCAGTTCTCCATATAGGGATTTGAGGGTGATATCACGCAGGTCGTGTCCGTTGAGCGTGATAGCACCGCCACGCACGTCGTAGAGCCGTGCGAGTAGCTGCGCGATGGTCGATTTACCAGCGCCGGAAGAGCCAACCAACGCGACGGTGTGACCGGGCTGAATCTCGAAGGAAATATCGTGGAGAATCTCCTCGCCACCGCGTTTATCTAGCACCGCAGTATCTTCCAGCGAAGCTAGTGAAACTTCCTCGGCACTGGGGTAAGCGAAGTTCACCTTATCGAATTTCACTGCCACAGGTTCTGCTGGAAGCGCTATCGCGTTCGGAGCGTCTTTGATCAGCGGTTCAAGGTCTAGCACCTCAAACACCCTGTCGAAGCTAACTAGCGCACTGGTGATCTCCACGCGGGCGTTAGCAAGTCCCGTAAGCGGCGTATACAGGCGGATAATGAGCATCCCGAGTACTACCACGTCACCTGCCGCCATCTCGCCACGCAAGGCATAGAATCCGCCCAGTCCGTACACAAGGGCCAACGACAGCGCCGCGACCAGCCCCAGCACCGTCACAAATGCGAATTGCCGCATGGTCATCTTGATGCCGATGTCGCGTACTCGCGCAGCCCGCAAACCGAATTGCTCGGATTCTTCATTGGGACGCCCGTAGAGTTTGATCAGCGTAGCGCCTGGTGCCGAGAATCGTTCGGTCATCTGGGTGCTCATTGAAGCGTTCAGGTCTGCCGACTCCTTGCGCAGCCCAGCAAGAGACTTTCCGAAGCGTCTTGCCGGCAGCAGGAACAGCGGGAAAAGGACCAGCGCCAGGATCGTGACCTGCCAGGAGGTAGTGAGCATGACGATAGCGGTCAGGATCAGTGCAACGGCATTTGAAACGATTCCGGACAAGGTTCCTGCGAAAGCCGCTTGAGCGCCGATAACATCTGAATTGAGCCGGGAGGTCAGTGCTCCGGTGCGGGTTCGTGCGAAAAACGCGATGGGCATCTTCTGCACATGGTCAAATACCTTGGTGCGAAGATCAAAGATGATTTGCTCACCGAGGTTAGAGGACTGCCAGCGTACGAGCATCGCGAATATTGAATCGAAAACGGCGACTATCACCATAACGATCGCCAAGTTCCGCACGGTCTCCCAGCTGCCTTGCGCCACGATTGCGTCAACGACTCGTCCGGCAAGCACCGGAGTGATGACAGCGATTGCCGCTGACAATACAGAGAAAATCACGAAGACTATCAGACGTGCTTTATAGCTGAGTGCGAAGTCAAAAACCCGCCGCGGGGTCTTTGGACGATATGCACGTCGCTGTTCGCTCTTTGAGAGCTGCCACAGCGTACTCCACGCCGCGCCTTCCATACTCACGAGTTACCTCCGTGATTTGTTCAGATTAGTACTAACGTCTCAACATCTCACGGAGACCGATTATTTCCTAGCTGGCATGAAGGTATTGAGCCCATGAAGAATCAATATGGTCAAGTCCGGAAACCAGGTGCCCTCCCACCCGTGGCTGATGCGGCGTGAGCAACAATTGCCATCCCAATTGCGAGAGCATTTTGTCGGCCTTACGGCTGTTGCACGACAAGCAGGCCGCCACGAGGTTCTCCCAGGTGTTCTGCCCGCCTCTGCTGCGCGGGATTACGTGGTCGATGGTGTTGGCGGTCTTTCCGCAGTAGGCGCAGCGGAAGTGGTCTCTACGAAGAACGCCCCTACGGGTCACATGGTTCATGTTCCTGTAGGGGCGTCGCACATATCGTTTTAACACGATCACGGTGGGGCGCGGTAAGTCTCCGTGCGAGCTGCGCACGGGTGACTCATGATCTTGCAAAATGATTGTTGCTTTTTCGGCAAGCACAAGGAGCAAGGCGCGACGGAAAGTCACCACCGCTAATGGCTCATAACCTGCGTTCAAAACCAACGTTCTCATTCGCATACTTCCTTTAATGAGCTTGTGTGCATCACTAGAAGTTGATGACGACGAGCTCGTCGCAGTTAGTTCTCTTGCCGTTAGCCTATGCGATATATTGCCGATTTGGCTTCAAGATTAGGAAGATATTCGCTGATTTTCATCGCGAAGTAGCCCGTAGTTCACCCGGTTAAACGACCATTGGCCACCGAACATTACGTTCGATGGCCAATGGGAGCAGGCTGCTTAGCCAGCTAGAGTGTAGTAACCGTACATCGGGTTGCGGCTCACCGAGTGGATCATGGTATCCACGGTTGGGTTCTGCGCGCCGATCATCTGGCCCCCACCTAGGTAGATGCCTACGTGGCCGCCACCGTTCTGGAACACCAAGTCGCCCGGCTTCGGGCTGCTGGTGCGCTTGAACTGGCCGGATCCGAGGATCGCGGAGGTGCCACGAGCAATGTTGATGCCGTGCTGCGCGTAGACGTACTTCACGAAGCCAGAGCAGTCCCAGCCGCTGGGAGTATTTCCGCCCCAGACGTATGGAACACCCGAGTACTTCGAAGCCGTAGCTGCGATACCGGTGAGGTTCTTGCTCGGGACCGAGGATTCCTGCTTGGTGGATTCCTTCTTGGTCTCAGTTGGCGCGCTCTGCTGGCCATTGCCGCCGCGGTTCTGGCGGGTCATTGGTGCCATGGAGTCCGAGCTGCCCGAAGAATCGGAGTTGCCCGAGTTTTCGCGAGTGGTTGGCTCGATATCATCAGCGACAGCGATAACGACCGGCTCGGGCTTTGGCTCAGCAGTGAAGCTGGCGCGCTCGATCTCGACGTTATCCGCCTTCTTGGTGGATACCTTGACTGCCTTGACAGCAACGCGTTCCGGGTTGATCGTGTCAACCGGGGAAGCTGATACGTCACGTGGGGCGGTTGCCTGACCTGGTACGCCCAGGGTGACGATCAGACCGGACGCAGCAGCAACAACGGCTGCCTGACGTCCGACCGAGCCTGCATTCGAGGACACTGCCTGCGAAATGCTAGCAAGTGGGTTGGTACGTGCTGCTGGGGCGCGGTGGCGTCCCGGCGCTTGACGCTTGGTCACAATAAAGCCTCTCCTTGATACCTACGAGGTAAGCTGTCGGGTTCGAAGTGGAGTTACCTCGGTGGAGTTGAAGTTTCCTTCTCTTCCACTTAACCCCTAGGGTTGTTAGCCAAAACTAACGACCCGATGTTGGTTCCCCCGTCACTGCCGTACGAGTTGTGTATAACTGCTCATTGCGCGTTGGCAGTGCTCGGTTCGCACGCAATGTTGCTCAAGGATTCCCCTTGGCACGCTGTTTAGCCTATAGGACTATCTTTCAAATGTCACGTTTTGATCACGGTAAGGTGACGAACGTCGTTATAACCAGCCGGCAGGGTCTTTGAATTGGCCGTCGACAATTACTTCGAAATGCACATGCGGCCCGGTGGAATTACCGGTGCTACCGGCCAAAGCGATGACATCGCCGCGCTTGACGGTGTCGCCCACGTTGACTAGTAGTTGCGAGTTGTGGCTGTACCCGGTTTCCAGGCCGTTTCCATGGGCCAAGGTGACCCGCTGACCGGAATGACCTGCCCATCCGGAGACTGTGACCTTGCCCGATGCTGCGGCGTAAACTTTTGTGCCGCTCGGCACACCGTAATCTGTGCCACTGTGAATCATGAAGCCGGCGCCGGTTGGGTTCTTGCGGTGCCCGAAACTTGAGGTGATGCGGTTACTGTCCACCGGACGCTCGAGCAATCCACCGGTCGAACCGACCTTCTGAATGTCCCCACCGGAAGCGGTGAGGATTTCAGAGAGCTTCTCTTCGTTGGCCACCTTGGGGTTGATGTCGGACTTCAAAGCCGCACGCTGCACATCTAAGCCAGCATCGCTTGGAGCCTTAACATCGACCACTGCGGAAGTTGCGGTGCGCTGCGCACCCGCTACCACCGGACCCTCTTCAGGCACGGCGCTACTGAGCTGCGGAGAAACCGCAGCTAGTGCCAAACCCGATACCGCCGCAACGGCAGCGATCTTGTGGGTAAACCCAAGTCGTGAAGTCTTTTTTGGTGAAGCACGAAGGCTCTGAACGAGCTCTTCATTACTTGCTACTACGCCTTCAGGTGCAACAACGGGCTTTGCTGTAGGTAGGGCAATGACGTTTCCGTCAACATCCTGGGTAGCAAGAGTTTTCTGCGTTGGCGCAATGCCGTAACGCTGACCAGACTCAAAGCGGCGCCCGACATAATCGGCGCAAAGCGGCTCTGGAACTGCTACTGCTTCGACAGCGGCTGCGCGTGATGCGCGGCGGCCAACGGATCGTTCTGTGGCGGCCGCTGCGATCTCAGTGATCGCATCGATCTCGACGTCTGCGGCACGGCGTCGACCCGTCGTCCTGGTTTCTGCCAAAACATTCCTCTCATATCTACACCTGCGAAGTTAGCTGTCGGGTTCGGCCCTGAGATTGGTCCGGTCCTGCCTGTTGGCATGACTTCACCCCAAGACGAAGTATTCGTCGAATGAGTGGGTTCCCCGCTATTGCCCTTAAAAATCATTTCGCATCCAAGAGGCAGGACAATACTCGGCGTTTGCACTCTTGGAATCGGCACCAGTTAAACCACTGGCGCCCTTTGATAACCCTACCGTTCGATCGGAAAAGTTACAATTTCGTTACCTTATTTAGTGCGTACGAAAACGTGCGCACTGACTTCGACTGGCAGTTCTAGCGCACCTTCGACACCTTGCACGCGAACCACGACGTAGTCATCTGCGCGCTCTAAGCTAACGATCGCACCGGGCCGAATTCCGCCTTCATTCAGTTGTCCGAGCAGGATTGGGTCGGTCTGGATCGGCTCTGCGAGACGCTCAATGGCCACCGGGCCAATGTTTCCGGAGAGCAACGCGTTATCTAGATTCTCGACCTCATGTGAGATTTCGGTTACTTTGGGCCCCCCAAGGACTTCAAGCCCAGGAATTGGGTTGCCGTACGGAGAGACCGTGGGCTTGCCCAGCAGGTCGTATAAACGTCGCTCTACACGCTCGCTCATCACGTGTTCCCAGCGGCACGCCTCGTCATGGACATATTCCCATTCAAGACCGATCATGTCCGATAGCAAGCGTTCGGCCAGTCGGTGCTTGCGCATCACGCCTGTTGCTAGTTCGTGACCCTTCTCGGTTAAGGCAAGGTGACGGTCGGTAGAAACCACAACCAGACCATCGCGTTCCATTCGAGCGACTGTCTGCGACACTGTGGGGCCAGAATGCCCCAGACGTTCTGCGATTCGCGCGCGCAAAGCCACGATCTCCTCTTCTTGAAGCTCAAGAATGGTACGCAGGTACATCTCGGTTGTATCAATTAGGTCAGACACGTTAGCCACTCCTGGAAGTCACAACAGTTAGGTTCGCATAAGAAATCGGAACGTCAGTATGCAACTCTACTTGGTATAGCCACAATCCCAGCGACGGCCTCGTAGTTTGCATGTCGTAACCGACGGTCTCGTTTTTCTCTCATCTCCCGCAGTTTGCGAAGATGTTAACTGAAACGTCTTAACTATCCTGAACTATTCCTTCGCGCTCGCGATCAGTCGGGAAGTCAGCACCTTCAATCAAAACGCTATTAGAGGAGCGAGATGAGCACCGGCATCAACATTCCAAGGAACCTTCTGCCCGCCGACGGAAGATTCGGCGCAGGACCATCCAAGATTCGCCCCGAGCAAATTCAGGCAATCGCCGACGCAGGTGCCGACCTATTAGGCACCTCCCACCGTCAGGCGCCGGTCAAGAACCTGGTTGCCTCCGTGCAGGATGGCTTGAAGGAAATGTTTAGCGCACCTGAGGGTTACGAGGTGCTTCTGGGAGTTGGCGGCGCCACCGCTTTCTGGGACGCCGCAGCATTCTCCCTAGTACGCAATAAAGCTCAGCACTTGTCCTTTGGTGAATTCGGCTCGAAGTTTGCCAACGCTACCGACAAGGCCCCCTTCCTTGCGGCCTCCTCGATTATCACCTCCGAGCCTGGTTCGGTTCCGAGCCCGGTTGCCGAAGCTGACGTGGATCTCTATGCCTGGCCGCACAATGAAACCTCCACCGGCTCCGCTGCCCCGGTCAAGCGCGTTCCGGGTGCCAACGAAGATTCACTGATCGTCGTTGATGCAACGAGCGCCGCCGGCGGCTTGGATGTAGATTTGTCGCAGACCGACGTGTACTACTTTGCCCCGCAGAAGAACTTTGCTTCCGACGGTGGCCTCTGGGTTGCGTTCGCCTCCCCCGCAGCAATTGCGCGCATCGAGGAGATCGCAGCGACCGATCGCTGGATCCCAGACTTCTTGAATCTGAAGACTGCGCTGGATAACTCGCTGAAGAACCAGACCTACAACACACCGTCATTGACCACCTTGGTGACCCTCGATGCGCAGATCAAGTGGATCAACTCCAATGGCGGCCTGAAGTGGGCAGCGGCTCGCACCGCCGAGTCAGCTGGCCAGATTTACGCGTGGGCCGAGGCCTCAAAGGTTGCCACGGCATATGTAGCCAACCCGGATCACCGCTCAAACGTTATCGCCACGATCGACTTCGACGATTCGGTGGACGCCACGGAAATCTCCAAGGCGCTGCGCGCCAACGGCGTGGTGGATGTTGAGCCATACCGCAAGCTCGGCCGAAACCAGCTGCGTATCGCGACCTTCGTGGCTATCGATCCGAGTGATGTCGCGGCGCTGTTGAAGAGCATTGATTATGTCATCGAGCAGCTCTAAATTCTGATCGAGCAAAAGCGATCCGCGGCTTCACCCCATTGGGGCGAAACCGCGGATCGCTTTTTCTTTTCTTAAGCCTTGTTTCGCTAGCTTTCCTTGCGTGACCGGTTACGCTGGGCTGCGCGGCGACGAGCCGCCGTGCGTTGCGCGGTGCGTCGGCGACGCACCTGACGGCGTGCAGGGGTTTTGATTCCCTGTTCGGACGTCGCCTCCGGTTCGCCGGTTGCTTCGTGTTCGTCTGTGGCAGTGGTCGACTCCGTCAAGTCCTCCTGGGTTTCGTTCCCAGCAGGTTCGGCAGCGGTGTTCTCTGCGCCGGAGTTCTCAGTTGCGGTCGCACTAGGGCCGGGTTCATCCTTGGGCTCATTGGCCTCGGCTTCCGCCGCCTCGATTTCTTCTTTGACTAAGCGCTCAGCCCACGGGACCCACGCCGGTGCAAGGAGTGCGTCTTCACCGGCAACTATGCCAGCTTCGCAAACGGTTAGATCTTTAGCTTTTGCTCGTGGCACCCGTGCGATTGTCGCGAACCAAGTCCAGCCCCGATAGCCCCTTTTCTGGGAGACAAATCGATGGGTGACTAATCGTTCACCTTCGGGCGTGGCTCCGAGATACTCACCGATCTCCGTTTCTGCCGCGATCTCGATGAGTGCGTTGCGCGCAACATCAACCGCTTCCGCGAGGGTGGTGTCTAACTTGGGTTTACGGGCCATTATTTAAACGTCCAGATCATCGGCTACCGCGCGTAGCACGGTAGCAACCTTTTTGCCGTGTGCTTGTTCAGGATATCGCCCCTTGCGCAAGGTGTTGGATACCTGATCAAGAACCTTGATCAGGTCTTCGATCATTGCAGCTTGCTGTTCGGGGTTCTTCCGTTTGGCGCGAGCCACCGACGGAGCTTCCTCTAAGATGCGCAGGCTCAGTGCCTGAGGACCCCGGCGGCCTTCGGCCACGCCAAACTCCAGGCGTGTGCCCGGGCGTAGATCATGAACGCCTTCCGGCAGCGCCGCGGCGTTCACGTAAATCTCTTTACCATCTTCGGTGGTAATGAATCCGAAGCCCTTGGCCTTTTCGTACCACTTAACCTTGCCGCTAGGCATGATCCCTTACCTCGTTCGTTTCTCGTGCTGCAGCGCATATCAGTGCAACTAATTTACTTCACGCTACGCCTTTTCATATCTCCGGATCCATGGAGCATTCATCCGGGTCGTGCATTTACTTCTACCGGGTGCTCAACGTACGGATTCGAATTAAGTCGAATACCTTAGATTATGACACCTTGAGGCCCGCAACTTCACCTTGAGTCACGGCGGCTGCATTAGAAGCGCTGTATCGTTAATAGCCGTGAGCGCTTCATCGATTACCTTGACCGTCATTTCCCGCACCGCAATTACACTCGCGGTCCTCTCGGCATTGTCCCTCGCGGCGGTCCTCGTGTTGTATTTCAAGGAAATTTCAATCCCGCCGATCATCATGGCATTCGGCGTTTTCGGCTTGCCTCTCGCCTTCATCCTGGCCGGCGTGGTCATCATCGGTAACATCCGAAAACGCCGCAACGGCTAGCCCTCTCTCCCAGACGGCTCTCAGTCGACTCCCAGTCTTCGCGTGCACACTGGGTTTATGAGTGCAAAAACCCCAGAGGCCAAACTCCTTGTCGTGGATGACGAACCAAATATCCGCGAACTTCTATCAACTTCCCTGCGATTCGCCGGTTTCCAAGTGGTCGCCGCAGCCAACGGCCGCGAGGCTCTCGCAGCCGTCGAAGCAGAAGAACCAGATCTCGCGGTTTTGGACGTCATGCTTCCAGACATGGACGGCTTCACCATCACCCGCAAGCTACGCGCTGCCGGTCGGCACTTCCCCGTGCTGTTCCTGACTGCTCGCGATGACACCAGCGACAAGGTCACTGGATTGACTGTCGGCGGCGATGATTACGTGACCAAGCCCTTTAGCCTCGATGAAGTTGTCGCCCGCATTCGTGCGGTGCTACGCCGCACCGCGACGGGCGAAGAAGAGAACGCCACCATCGTGGTCGCCGACCTAGAACTTGATGACGACGCACATGAGGTGCGGCGAGCAGGCGAGGTCATTGATCTATCTCCTACCGAATTCAAGCTGCTGCGCTACCTGATGATGAATCCGAACCGCGTACTGTCCAAGTCGCAAATCCTGGACCATGTCTGGGAGTACGACTTCAACGGCGACGCTTCGATCGTTGAATCATACATTTCCTATCTGCGTCGCAAGGTTGACCGCCCCGAGTGGCCTGCCCTGATTCAGACCAAGCGCGGCGTCGGTTACCTGATGCGCACCCCGGACCGCCGCTAGGGCCGATGCCGCTTGGCGGCCCAAGGGATTGTAAAGTCATTACATGCAGGCATTTAGAACGCTGTGGCGTCGCACTTCGTTGCGCACCAAATTGGTGATGCTGATGTGCGCGCTGATGATCTGCGGCGTCGGCGCCACAGCGTTCGGCTCCGCACACACACTTCGCATCTCGATGACCAACCAGATCGATGATCAGCTCAACGTTGCTGGCCCCACCATGGGCTTTGGCCTGAACAAGGCCTACCAGTATTCCTTGGACAATGATCAATCTGGCAGAAACGCTGGCATCGATTCAACGTTGCTGGGGTTGAACCGCTCCTATGCGGACATTCGAGATATAAACGGCAAGATCGTCTACATCATGCCTCGAAGCCGGGTTACCCCCGGTAACACCAGTGACACTCCTCTACTCGCCCCAACGCAAATGGCGGAGCTGGCTAAGACACCATGGGCACCGGTAACCATTCCGGGCATCCACTCCGGCTCGGCCGGCTGGCGTGCCATGATCGTTCCGCTGCCTACCAGCGAGATGAATGTTTTCATTGCGCTTCCGTTGGAAAACGTTAATGACACGGTTCAAAAGACCGCTATCCTCGTCTTATCTACCGGCCTGTTGGCGACCTTGCTCATGTCAATGATCGCCTACGGATTAACCTCCCGGTCATTGCTTCCGCTGATCCGCGTTGAACGCACCGCAGCCATGATTGCCGAGGGAGATCTGTCCCAGCGTGTACGCAATTATCCGCCGGAGACCGAAGTCGGCAGACTCTCCCGCTCCTTGAACGCAATGCTTGCACAGATCGAGCGGGCCTTCCGCGACCGTGAGGCCTCGGAAAACAAAATGCGTCGCTTTATCCAAGACGCCTCTCATGAGCTGCGCACCCCCCTGGTGACCATCCAAGGCTATTCGGAGTTCTACCGTCATGGGGGACTTGCCGACTCCGAAGCTCTGGATTCAGCTATGGGACGTATCGAAGCCGAATCCAAACGCATGGCTCACCTGGTCGAAGACCTGCTTATGCTGGCCCGGCTCGATGAGCAGCGCCCCCTCGAAAAGCAATCGGTCGACCTGCTGGTACTCGGACAGGACGCCGCCGAGGACACCAAGGTCCGAGCGCCACTACGCAAAGTTACCTTGGTCGGATTGGACACCAAGTATCCTTCTCCAGCCAGCACGGTCGGCGATGACGCGCGCATCCGCCAGGTCATTGCCAATTTGATCACCAACGCACTGCGCTACACCCCCGAAGACTCAGCTATCGAGATCGCCGTGGGAGTTCGTTCTCTCGTGGCAGGTGCCATGGATGCGGTGCTCGAGATTCGAGATCACGGACCGGGCATTCCAGAGGATGACGCAAACCGTATCTTCGAGCGCTTCTACCGCACCGATAGCTCGCGTCAACGCGAAACCGGCGGCTCGGGCCTGGGGCTGGCGATCGTCGCCGCGATCGTCCAGCAGCACGGCGGTTCGGTTGCGCTGAGCGAAACTCCTGGCGGGGGCGCAACCATGGCCATCTGCCTGCCCTATGTGCCGATGCAGGAGCCGCGTGACCACGAGCAGCAGGACGAGGACTAGAACCCGCGTTTATGTTGTCCACAGTATGTGGGAGCTTCGCGCTGCGCTTGTGCTGCCCGCCCTATGGTGATCTCATCTATCGGATCTCCCCGTAAGGCAGGATCACCCCATGAGTACCTTTTCAACCAACACCGGCGAAATGCAGGTCAAGTCGCAGGCGGTCATGAACACCATCGACAGGTTGCGCTCCGAAGTTTCCACGATGCAGATGAATCTGGATCAGCTTCAAAGCACCTGGCAGGGTTCGGCCGCCGCTTCCTTCCAGTCGATTGTGGCCGAATGGCGCAGCACTCACGTACGCATCGAAGAGGCCTTGAGCAGCATCGCAACGGCGCTAAACCATGCGTCCATGCAGTATGAAGAAGTCGAACAGGTCAACACCTCGCTGTTCCGCTACTGAGCCGTTGGAGCGGGTCCCTCGGTACGCTTAGATCATGAGCATACTGATCGACCCGCCACGCTGGCCCGCTCACGGGACACTCTTTTCCCATTTAGTCTCCGACACCTCGCTGCTGGAGCTGCACCAGTTCGCCAGCCGCATGGGCATCCGGCAGAGAGCCTTCGACAGGGACCACTATGATGTGCCGCAGGAACGCTACGAAGAGTTCGTGGCGGCCGGAGCCCAGGAAGTCTCTGGTAGCGACTTGGTCCGCGCCTTAGTCCATTCCGGACTTCGGATCCCTGCCCGGTTCCGCCCCGAACGGCTCAATCCCGCATTGCTGAAACGGTGGGAGCGGACCTTGCCCGGGCAACGGGCCATGGCTGAGGATTTATTGCTTCGCTGGAGCCAGAAGCACCGCCGCTATCACGATCGAGTACACCTGCTCGCGGTCCTTGAGTCATTGGACTGGCTCTGCGGCACACAGGTTGAGGCGCAGGATCGGCAAATATTGGAGTTGGCTGCTTGGTTTCATGATGCCGTCTACGATGGCACCGCCGAGGACGAAAAAGATTCTGCAAACTTAGCAGCGCGCAGCTTGCATGGGCTGATTACCGATAGGGCTCTTGCCAAGGTTCAACAATTGATTCTGCTGACCATCGAGCATCGACCTGCCGAAGGCGATCTGCTCGGAGCGTTGCTCAGCGACGCAGACCTAGAGGTTTTGGCACGACCAGCCAAGGCCTATCAACGCTATGCCCAAGCTATCCGGGACGAATACGATCATGTGCCGGCAGCAGACTTTGCCCGAGGCCGAGCAAGCATTCTTCGTGAGCTCCTGCGAAAAGACCGGCTGTATTGCACCGCGTCTGCTCAGGAACGCTGGGAAAAACAAGCACGGGCGAACCTTGAGGCCGAGCTTGACCGACTCCACGTGCAAGCCTGAGAACGCTCAAACGCACTCTGCTTGCCGGTTAACGACCCGAGGGCCTGCTTCGTGGTGAAGCAAGCCCTCGGGTTCAGGTTGTCCTGCGAGACAGGTGCCTGGGAAGTACGGAAGCTTAGAAGCCGCCCATTCCGCCCATGCCACCCATGTCGTCGCCACCTGGCATGGCAGCGCCAGCAGGAGCTGGCTTATCTGCAACGACTGCCTCGGTGGTGAGGAACAGACCTGCGATAGATGCAGCGTTCTGCAGGGCCGAACGAGTCACCTTCACTGGGTCATTGACGCCGGCTTCCAGCAGGTCAACGTACTGACCGGTGGCAGCGTTCAGGCCGTGGCCAGCTGGCAGGCCCTTGACCTTGTCGGCGACTACGCCTGGCTCCATGCCGGCGTTCAGTGCGATCTGCTTCAGTGGTGCTTCGATGCCAACACGAACAATGTTCGCGCCGGTGGCTTCGTCGCCTTCCAACTCAAGCTTGGCGAATGCTGCGGCGCCTGCCTGAATCAGAGCCACGCCACCACCGGCGACGATGCCCTCTTCAACAGCTGCCTTAGCGTTACGCACAGCATCTTCGATGCGGTGCTTGCGCTCCTTGAGCTCCACCTCGGTTGCGGCGCCGGCCTTCAGCACAGCGACACCACCGGAAAGCTTTGCGTGGCGCTCCTGCAGCTTCTCGCGGTCGTAGTCCGAATCGGTGTTCTTGATTTCGGCTGCGATCTGCGCCTTGCGGCCCTCGATAGCGTCGGCGTCGCCGCCGCCTTCAACGATGGTGGTCTCGTCCTTGGTGATAACGACCTTGCGGGCGGTACCCAGAACTTCGAGGCCAACGGTGTCCAACGACAGGCCGATTTCCTCGGAAACAACCTGGCCACCGGTCAGCAGTGCGATGTCGGTCAGCATTGCCTTGCGACGATCGCCGAAGCCTGGAGCCTTGACGGCTACAGACTTGAACAGGCCACGGATCTTGTTCAGGATCAGGGTGGCCAGTGCTTCGCCCTCTACGTCTTCGGCGATGATCAGCAGCGACTTGTTCGACTGCATGACCTTCTCCAGCAAGGAAACCATATCCTTGACCGAGGAGATCTTCGAGTTGACGATCAGGATGTAAGGGTCTTCCAGCACGGTCTCCTGACGCTCAGCGTCGGTGACGAAATATGCGGAAATGTAGCCCTTGTCGAAGCGCATGCCCTCGGCCAGCTCCAGCTCAAGGCCGAAGGTGTTGGACTCTTCTACGGTGATAACGCCCTGCTCGCCAACCTTGTCCAGTGCTTCGGCGATCAGTGCGCCGATTTCTGGATCGCCAGCGGAGATCGAAGCGGTAGCAGCGATCTGCTCCTTGGATTCGATCTTCTTAGCAGCGGTGAACAGCTCGGCGGTGACGGCTTCTACAGCCTTGTCGATGCCGCGGCGTAGCGCGATTGGGTCGGCGCCGGCAGCAACGTTGCGCAGGCCTTCCTTGACCAGAGCCTGAGCGAGCACGGTAGCGGTGGTGGTACCGTCACCGGCGACGTCGTCAGTCTTCTTGGCAACTTCCTTGACGAGCTCGGCACCGATCTTCTCGTATGGATCCTCGAGCTCGATTTCCTTGGCGATGGACACACCGTCGTTGGTGATAGTGGGTGCGCCCCACTTCTTCTCCAAAACAACGTTGCGGCCGCGTGGGCCCAAGGTCACCTTAACGGCGTCCGCCAGAATGTTCAGGCCGCGCTCAAGTCCGCGGCGTGCTTCCTCGTCAAATGCAATCATCTTGGCCATAGTGGCTTTCGGTCCTTTCGGGGACGATTTTGCGAAAATGCAACCGACAGACAGCGCCCGCGACGGACGAGCACACCGTTGCCGGCATCGGGCCGACAATTCGGATTAGCTCTCGCTATCTGAGGTATTCTTCACGCTCCGTGCGTTGAGCAACCGCCGAGACGAAAGGGTTCGATTCTAAAACGAACAACCGATCGGCATTAGCAGTCGTAACGCATGAGTGCTAATACAAATATTGGCACTCTCGCATGGCGAGTGCAAGCTGATCGGCTGTGAGCGAAGCTAATTATTACTTCGAGTTCAACGTATCGTCAGCGCCAAGGACGACCGAAACTCGGTTGGGGATGTTCCGGGTCTGCAGAACCTCATCGATGTTCAAGACTTCGGCGGCTTTTTCCGCGGTGGTCCGGTAGGCCTCGGACATGTAATACACCGTCGAGGTCTCGGCGTCTCGGGTCCAATTATCCGTCACGATATTCGTGAAATCAGCCTCGGCAAGCAATTCTTCGCCTGCCCCTGCAGCTCCTGCAATACTTGCGCCGTTGTACACGCCGATGAGTTGTCCGTACAACACGTCAGCGTCATCGATGGTGCTAGACGGAGTTGCGCTTTCGGATGCGGCTTCGCTTTGGTCAGAAGAGCCTTCGCTCTCCGCCGGTGCCGAGGTTTGCCTCGGTTCGGACCCTGCTAGACGATCGGCAACGCCTGGACCAAAGAAGAATCCGGCACCACCAATCAACAACACCGCAATCGCGGACAGAACTACCCAACGAAGCTTGCTGTCCTTGCCCTTGGTGGCGGCAGACTGCGCCCAGCCGTGGGCATGATGCGACCCAACGCGGGTACTAAACTCCGGAACGCGATCGAATTCGTCACGTGGGTAGTTGGTCATTCTTGTCCTTGCTCGAGGTCTGGCTGGCCGAGGCCGGCTATGAACTTAGCGTTCCCCGCCGACGGTACCGCTCACACGACGCTTAGTAGATCGAAGTCTACGCAACCGCTTTACCAGCATTGGGTCATAGGCCATCGCCGCATCCGTGTCGATCAGCTGGTTGAGTAGCTGATAGTAGTTTGTCGGCGAGATAGAGAACTGCTTGGTAATAGCTTGTTCCTTGGCTCCGGCATACTTCCACCACAGCTTCTCCATGTTCAAGATCTGTTGCGAACGCTCATCCAGCTCGGAATCGGGGTTCATCACGAAATCCACTAAAACCTCATTGCCAGCCATACGTTCACCTCATCCTAGAACTTCGAAAAGTCGGGTTTATTCATGCATATTTATCCACGCGTGGTGGACACACCACCGATATTCTAACCAATCAACCAACGCCGTGCCGTGTAACGCGGCACAACCGCGCCGGAAAACCGGCAGAATGATTGCCATGAACAACGAGCAGCCCGCCCTTTTCGACGCTCCCGAGCCTACCGCGCCGCCGGCATATTCCACCGAAGACTTCCCCTTCTTCTTTGGTGCAAAATCGCTGGCAAGTCGCGGGTTTATCGCCGCGGATTGGGTTTCCACTTTGGAACCGCTCGATGGCGTGTTGCAGGAAATCGCACGTAAGTTGGCGGCACGCTCACAGGCTGGCGAGCAGATACTCCCGGCTCCAGAGGTGATGTTGCGCGCACTATCGCTACCCGTAGCCGAGATCAAAGTCCTGATCATGGGTCAAGACCCCTATCCGACGCCCGGACAGGCGAATGGCTTGGCCTTCGCCGCAGCGAAGAACGTGCGCCCCCTGCCGCGTAGCTTGCGCAACATTTACAAGGAGCTGTTCGTAGATCTTGGCGTGCCCGAAGCTGGGCATCCAGACCTCGGCGCCTGGCATGAGCAAGGGGTCATGCTGCTCAATCAGGTTCTCTCTGTGACTGCGTCTAACGCCGGCAGTCACCAGAAGCTTGGCTGGGCACCGGTAATTGAAGCGATTATCGCTACGCTCAATGCCCGCAAGGTGCCGGTGGTGGCTGTTCTGTGGGGTGCCCACGCACAGAAGCTTGGTACCCTGATGAACAATATGCCCCAGCTTCGCAGCGCTCATCCTTCCCCGTTGTCCGCTTCACGTGGATTCTTTGGGTCAAAGCATTTTTCGCAAATCAATAGGCGCCTGGCCGAAATCGGCCAGGCGCCTATTGAATGGAAACTGCCGGCCGGCTAGCGGCGGCGGATGCGTCGGCGTTCGCGCCGTGCGTTGGAGGCCAGCGGACGGCACAGTGTGTCGCCGAAGACCACACCACCGGCGATGGACAGCATGATTGCAAACGCGTTGAACATTTCCACCAGGCCGGCGAACATTTCATCCACCTCGAAAACGATGCCGTACATGGCCCGGAAGATCATCAGGCCAGGCAGCATGAACATGACCGCGGGGGCTGCGATCACCAGCTGAGGTGAATTCAGCTTGTCCGCCAGGAAGCGCGCAGCGAAGCCAATGGCCGTGGACACCACCGCTGGCGTTGCCCGAGCGCCAAGCCCGACCTGCTCCGCCAAGAGCAGCACCAGATAGCCGCCGACCGCGATCAACGCGGTAGGCAGCAACAAGCGCTGTGCGGTCTGCTCGGTGACCGAACCGGCCAGAATGGCGACTGCTACCAAGGCGATCAGCATCCATGTCGGATAATCGGTGGCGACGATTTTATGGACATCCACCTTGTCCCCGCCCAATACGGATGAAACCACCAACGCCGCGGAGATCCCGGAAAGTATTGCCGTATAGGTCAACCCAGCGGAAAATAGACGTCCGACCGCGGTGACCGGGAAGCCATTGATTGCGTCTTGCAGCGCCGAAACAAATCTGCCAGAAGGCAGCAGAAGCAAGATGCCACCAGAGACTACCAACGCCGGATCCAATGGTGCGTGGACCTGATGGCTAAGCAAGGCTATTCCGGTGACGGTAAAAGTCGAGGTCGCCACGGTGAAGAACTCTGGGACCCGCCATCGGGATCCATACCGGCCTATCTGCGAGATCAGCCAGGACGAAGCCATCGCGACGAGTGCACCGAGCCATGAACCGCCGATGAACAGGACGAAGGCGGCGGCGAAAACCGATTGGCCAACCGCAACGAACCAACGCGGGAAAGGCTTCGGCTTCCGTGTGATCCTTTTAAGCCGCTTGGCAGATTCGGTCCGCGAAACACCGCCAGCGATGATGTCCGAAACCAGCTCGTGCACCATCACCATGCCCGCGTAGTTCGTAGTGTACGAACGCACCACGCGCAGGATAGAGTAGCTCTCAGCTTCTGGCGGGCTGTAGTTCAGGTGCAACGATTGATTGGTGATATCCACGTCTAGGTGGCTAAGCCCTAGGGCTGCGGTCACCGCGATGATGCTGGTTTCCACTTCCAAAGCACCAGCCCCATAGCGAATCAGCGTTTCGCCAAGGTCCAGCGCAAACTCCATGGTTCGCCGCGCCGAAGCATCTTGATCGACGTTGACCCTAGGGTTCGCGTAGGGGGTGCCGCGCAATCGGTCAACGACCTTCAGCGCCTCAGTCGGCGGCGTATCCGAGATCCACATTTTTGCCAGCAAACGGCGAGCCACCGGGTTGGCCCGTGTAGGCATCAGTGTAATGCCGTCATCAGAGGTGTAGACCTGGCCGGTACGCGACTCGATATCCGCCACGTCCGCTGACGCAACGCTCGCACTTACCGCGGTATTTAGCGGTAGCTCGGAGGCCATGGTCGTCTCAAAAGACGCCGTCTCGGGAAGGTGCCCCATGTTGATTTCACTCGTCGAAATACGAGGTAGCGACCCGGCCAATGGCGAAGGATCTTCTCCTGGATTTTTCGAATCCGCGTGCTTCTCACCATGGTCTTGCTGCGCCACGAATCACTCCCCCTAGGCTCTTGTTCTATTCGTCATCCTCACGATACAACCACGGCAAGTAAAGCGGGAGAATGGAATCAAAATAGGCCGAGTATCCCTGAACACATCTGGCATTTTTGCTGTCGGAAATAAATTTATCGGTGGACTGGTTACCCACTTAGATGCAATTGCATGGAAATCTAAGAGAAGAGGATCATTGTGAGTTCCATCGGTCAAACAAGCCTCCGGCCTGAAATTGGTGTTGAAACTTTCGGGGATCTCTCCGAAGACCAGCAGGGCAAGCAGTTATCGCACGCTCAGGTTATTCGCAACGTCATCGTCGAAGGGCAGAAGGCCGAAGAAGTTGGCCTTGATTTCTTCGGCGTTGGTGAACATCACCGAGACGATTATGCTGTATCGTCGCCGGAAATAATTCTCGCGGCGCTGGCGCAAGTCACCGACAAGATCCGCCTCGGTACCGCGGTAACGGTGCTCTCCAGCGATGACCCGGTTCGGGTGTACGAGCGCTTCGCAACGCTCGATGCCATCGCGCAGGGACGTGCCGAAATTATCGCCGGACGCGGATCCTTCATCGAGTCCTTCCCGTTGTTTGGGCTCAACCTCGAGGACTATGAGTCTCTCTTCGAAGAAAAACTCGATCTCCTGGCTAAGGTCCGATCCGGAGAGCCCGTGACCTGGTCTGGAGAACACCGCGGCGCTTTGAACAGCCAACAGCTGTACCCGCTATTGGAAAACGATGCGCTCACCACTTGGGTGGGCGTCGGCGGCAGCCCGCAGTCGGTACTTCGCGCCGCTCGCCACGGCCTTCCACTCTTTCTCGCAATCATTGGCGGCCAGCCATCAGCCTTCGAGCAGCTAGTTCAGCTTTACCACCGCGCGTTGAAAGAGCTGGGCAAGCAACCTCAAAAGGTGGGTGCGCACTTCCACGGATTGGTTGCACCGACCGATGCGGAAGCTCTCGAACTGTTGTGGCCGCACTATCAGCGCACCATGAATCGCTTGGGCGCCGAACGCGGTTGGCCGCCGGTTAGCAAAATGCGCTTGGAGGCCGCTATGGGGCCTGAAGGTTCCATGATGGCCGGTAGTCCGCAGACCGTCGCCACCAAGATGGCGAAGGTCACCAGAAGCCTCGGACTAGGTCGAGTAGACATCAAATATTCGGCAGGCTCTTTGCCACACGAGACCATGCTCGAGAGCATCGAGCTGCTTGGCAACGAAGTCAAACCGCTGGTTCACGAGTTACTCGCCAAATAACCACCGGCAACGCGCGATCCACTAAAAGCAGTTAAATAAAGAGAAAACCACCGCCGGCGGTGGTTTTCTCTTTATTTGGTGGATCTTACTGGACTCGAACCAGCGACCTTTCGCGTGTGAGGCGAACGCTCTAACCAACTGAGCTAAAGATCCATCTTTGCGTCAACCTCCCGGTCAAGCACCTAAACGATCTTAGCGGTCTTTGCCTTGGCCGCAAAATCGGCGCCAGCTGCCCCACAGCTAGCGGCTACGTCGCCCATCACGCCACCGTCCTAGGGCAGGAGCTCAAGAGAAAAGCCGACTACGGCAGACCTAAAATAATAGTGCCTTTCGTTTATCTAGATTTCACTTTATTGCCCCTATTTTCTCTTGCTAACGAGCAGAGATTGAATGCATAATTTTTTTAGTTCCTCGAGCTCATACTGGGCCCTGCAAGGACGTTGCCGTAAGCCACCGGCTGCGGCCCCCTGAAGGCCAACGAAACCCATTGCTCTGCGTCCCACACAACAGCAATAGCCAGATAGTTCGTTCGTCTTAGCATTTAGGACGGTTCCCAGTGCGCCCTACCCTTCGCTATGCCCTGTCATCAACAGCTCCTGCTGGTGCCGCACGCACCGAGATGGCGACTTTGTATCCGGAAATTGATGATCGATGGAATCAAAAAATTGACCGCGCACGTTGTGTGGTCAGCGTCCGTGACTCAGGTGTTCTGGTCGCAGCCGGAGTCGTGCACGACGCGGTGCTGGCTCCAACTAGCGCCATGGGCGCGCTTGAATTAGGTTGCATGGCGGTCCGCCCGGAATATCGGTGCCAAGGCATACGCCAGCAAGTGACAGACCTACGCCTGGAGTATGTGCTGCAGGCAGGCTGCATACCCATCACCGTCATCGATTCGGCAAATCCCAGCTCCTGGGCAGCCTACGAACGCTCCGAGCGATGGGAACGCGAACGAACTTTCGAATCCGACGGGCGGACCAAGTACATTTATCGCGCCACTGCTCTCGCATCGGATTGGTTGTCTCCCCCACCGCAGCGTGACATCGCCTCCAGCACACTGGCTGGCCACTCGGTTCGACCTTTGCCGAGCTCTTGGCATTCGCCACAAGTTCACACAACCAGATGAGCTAAAAGAGCGCTTCTTGTAGCTCATCGACGAGCTCATGCCCTGGCACTGGCACGACCTCACCGGCTCGGCGAGCGCGCGCCGACTCATGCAAGTCGATCGGAGTAACTTTCAACACCGAGTCAACCATGGCATTTAGGAACTGAGCGGTGCCGACATCTTCGGGCACCGGGTGGTGCACCGCCTTGACCTCTGGCTGCTCGGCACTGTCATCCCAGTCCACAAGCAAAAGTCCGGTCGCTGTATAGCCAAAGCCATCGCCGAAATCGCGCAGCTTGCGGATCATGTCCACGGTACGTCGGAAAGCTGCCGGTTCGGTTTCTAAAATGGTGGCGCGTTGCACGAAGTAGAAGCCGACGGCTGCCAGCGGGTAGCGGGCACGCAGGTTGGCCGCGTCCCCGTAGGCTTCTTCGTACCGATTGGACAGGTTCTTGCCGAAGGAAGAAGTCATTGCCTTGGTGCTTAATAGCAACTCCGGTCCCGTGGACCAGTGGGTCATCACCACGTCGGTCTGCTTCATGTAGGCGCGGCCCAGAATCCTGGCGTCGGTGCTTCCGGCCTTGCCGGCCAGGATTGCTTCATGCAGCTCGTCGGAGAGCCGTTCGGGGAGCTTGCGCAGCAATTCGAGGATGTCCGAAGACAACACCCGTGGCGCTTCCGCGCGCGGCCAGACGAGGTCTGCGTCGAACCCCGCCCGGCGGAGTTCATGGGCTAGCCAAGCGTCGACGCCCTGGGCAAAACGACCGGAACGGGTCGCGGCCTTAGAACGCACCGGAATGCTTAGCAACCGCTCGAGAACGTCGAAAGAAGGGTTGAACTCCTCGGTGACGGCGCCGTTAAGGATCCACGGCGAATCTTTGAGCGCAGATATCAACGTCGCGTCGTATTCGGCGAAGGCCAGGGATTTCTCGACTGTGCCTGATCCCACGATTAGTTCTCCACTGCCTTAGCTCGGGACTTGCGTCGTTCCAGCATGTCTTGGCGTGCGCCGCGTAGCGCACCGATCGCGGCAGCGTCTAGCTCCAGCATCATTCCCAACACTATTTCGTCTACCAGCTCCGTAGCTTCTTGCTTACGGCCATGCAGCAGATGTTCGCGGACCTCGTTTTTGATGGATCGCAGCGGTATTGCATGCTCGGCGACCAACTGGGTTGAGGGCACTGGAAGCTTATCCGCCTCGCCGGGTTCCAGCTTCAAGATGCCTCCCCCGTAGGAGCGTCCCACCATTTCGGCACCCAGCATAGTCAAGGTATTAAGCGAAGCCAGAGGCAGCAGCTCACGTCCCAGCTCACGCACATCGGCCCCGAGGTATACCCCATGGATTGAATTGATGTGATGCACACCTGCATGGTTAGTCGTCAGCCGGGGAGTGTCAGCATTCATATAGGTCATGAACAGATCAGGCACCGACAACAACGGGACCCGCCACCAGGGAGTACGCATCCGGCACTTATAGGCTTGGTCCACCGACTCCAGCTCGCCGCGGCCAATTAAGCGCTCTCCCGCGGTGGAGGCGCCACCCTGGGGCCGGAACATCAAGGTCGCCAAGCCGTGCTCCCCGAGTCGCTGCCATTGCTTAGCGTCTAGTTCCAAGCCGCGAAGATGCCTAGAACCGGGAGGCGATATTTCCACCAGGTCGCTCGCGTCCAAACCTAATTCCTCGGCCCGCGCCGGGCTGAGCGTAAACCATTTATTGTTGCCGGTCACCGCGCCCAGCGAGGTCTCTCCCCAGCCCTGCAGATCAATAAACCCGCCGGTAGCATGCGCCTGGTTGAGTATCCCCTGAGCTTCAAAAGTCACCAAGGACCCGGTCCAACGGTCACTTGGACGCTTCGGAGTGTGGATTGCTCCCTCGCCGAGTCCAATCAGATCCTTGGCATTACGAAATTGGTGCAGGCTGAAGGAGTCGCTGGAACCGGTCTGATAACCCTCCGCAAGCAACAGCACCACTTCTTCCTGCGCGTCGACGAATAGCCGCTGTTCGAAGACCGCGAGATGCACCTTGGCGAAACGTTCAAGCAGCATTGCACGCACGGGCCCCGCATAGTTCACGAACATCAGCTCTGCCGGGAGCACTAGGGCCAGACGACCGCCGACCTTCAGGAAGCTGGTGGCGTGCACGACGAAGGCCGCCCACACGGAGGCAAGCTCGTTCAGCTCGACTCCGGAGCGCCGTGCGGCTTCGCGCGAGATCTTGCGCTGGGCTCCGCGGTGCAGCTGATAACGCACGTACGGGGGGTTGCCAATCACCGCATCCATATCCGCGGTGCCTGGGATATCAAAGAAATTTGCGTGCTGGATCCTAGCCTGTGCGCCTTGTTCCGCGAGGATTGCGCGTGCCGCCAGCACCGAAGGCTCGTGAAGCTCCACCCCGAATAATTCGCTGGCGCCGCGCCCATCGTTGGTGACTTGGGCAGCGGTCGCCAAGAATTGGGCTTCGCCACATGAGGGTTCAAGCACACGACGACCCTGCTCGCCTAGCGCCCACTCGGTCATGAACCGGGCTACCGGCTCGGGGGTGAAGTAGGCGCCCCGCTCATGCCGAGCGGCGCTCCCTACAATATTTATCTTGCTCTTCAACACACATCGATCTTTCCATGGCCACCAGACGTTTTGGCAGGGCCAAGACGATCGCCGCACACCGTGCGAAACACCGGCAGACTTCGCGACTGGCAGGTTTTACGGCGGGGCAAGTTTCTTATCTGCCTATTCTACGTGGCCGGCCTGCAAAGCTCGTTAGTGCTTGGCACGCAGCTTGTTGATGCCCACGACAGCGGCGGCAACCACGCAACCAATCAAGAATCCGGCGATGCAAGAAAAGGCGGTATTCGTCACCCAGCCCAAGATCGCCCCGGCCGAACCGGTAGCCTCGTGCACCAGCAGTTCCATATGATGCACAAAACCGTAGGGGGCGTGCCAGCCCAGCTCGTCCATCCCGACCAGAATTAGGTGGCCACCGACCCAGAGCATCGCCACCACACCTACCTTGCCGAGGATCGACATCACGATCGGCATGGCCTTGACCAGGCCACGGCCAACCTTCTGCGACAGCTTGGATGCCTTCTGCGCCATGTGCAGTCCAATGTCATCCATCTTCACGATCAGCCCCACCGCACCATAGACCACCACGGTCATCAGGATAGCGATCACAATCAGGATTAGCGCGCGATTCAAGAATGGTTCGTGGGACACTTCGTTCAGCGAGATGACCATGATCTCCGCTGAGAGCACGAGGTCTGTCCGCACCGCCGCGCCGATGATCGCTTTTTCGTTGCGCACTCCCTCCTTGCCGCCCGGTGTGTGGTGCTTGACCACGCCCATCGCTTCAAGCAGCTTTTCGGCCCCTTCAAAAACAAGATAGGCACCTCCGAGCATCAGGATCGGGGTGAGCGCCCACGGAGCGAACTGCGAAAGGATCAGAGCCACCGGAAGGATGAACAGCATCTTGTTCCGGATTGACCCAACGGCGATCTTCCAAATGATCGGAAGCTCCCGCTTGGGCGATAGCCCGGCCACGTATTGCGGGGTGACAGCCGCATCGTCGATGACGACTCCAAGCGACTTGGTGCTTGCCTTCGCAGCTCCCATAGCGATGTCGTCGAGTGACGCCGCCGTGACCTTTACGAGGGCTGCGACGTCATCCAGAAGAGCCACGAGTCCACCGGCCATGCCAAAACTCCTTGAGATATTGTTCGGTCGTTTTGGTGCCACCGTACAGGCGCCAGAATCGACAAGGAAATACACCTGAAGTTTAGCGCCCTGAGTTGCCCAGAAACTGTGAGACACCAAAAGAATGCGGATTTTTCGGGGCAAGCCACGGTCGATCCGCAGATGCGGTTGGGAAATAAAAGACCCTCGCCGAGGTTCAAGCTTGAACATCGGCGAGGGTCATCCGAGCCCCCTATCGGATTCGAACCGATGACCTACGCTTTACAAGAGCGTTGCTCTGGCCAGCTGAGCTAAGGAGGCGTACTGCATAAGAATATCCGAAGACTGCGCCCGACTGCGAATCGAGACTTTGGCGGCGTTAACCACCCGTGGGGAGCGCACCGCTAGCGATGCACTCCCCACGGGAATCGTGTCAGAGCGGCAGAAAATTATCGACCGCAGTTCACGCAGCTTTAGGCAGTCTAGGCGTTGGCCTTGATGGCCGCCTCAACTGCTTCGACAAAGTCCTGATTGGCAAGGTCCATAACCTCGCCCTGGATGAAGATGCTCGGAGTGCCCAAGACACCGTCGTAGCCGGCAGCTAGTGTTGCAGTTTCCACGAACGGACGGTAGGTTCCCTTGTCGATGCAGGACTTCACCGAGTCTGAAGCGCCGGCGGCAATCGCCATTTCGGAGATCTCAGCATTCTTCATTTCGCCCTGATCGTAGTGCCCCCACAGAGCGCTGGCAAAGTCCAAGTAGGCTGCTGGGCTCTGGTCAGCTACACAGGCCAGCGCGTTGGCCCCACGCGAAGAGAAGTTCGTTGGCGAGTTTCCATCGAGGAAGCCGACGTTGCGGTATTCCAAGGAGATCTTGCCGTCCGCCAACCACTGCTTCATCTGCGGCCCATACTTGCTTTCAAATTCAGCACAGTGGACGCAGTTCGCATCAACAAACAAGGTCACGTTGATCGGCTCGCCCTTGGCGCCCACGGTCAGATCGCGTGGTTCGGGAGTCGCCGGCTTCGAATCGGGAGCGACAAGTTTGGTGTTGTCGATCTTCACACCCGAGGTATTTGCAACGGTGGTCGGCGACGTCAACAGAATACCGCCAGCGGCGTTGCCGCCCTGAGGCGCGGCTCCGGCGTCCGGAACCTTGGCGTTGTTATTCTGCACGATGAGCACAACCACCAGGACCACGACCAAAACGACAGCAGCCAGCACGCCAAGCTTGACGAAGAGCGACTTGCGTTTCTGGGCCGAGGCCTGAGCAGCCTGCAGCTGCGCGGCCTTTTCACGGGCGCTAGCGTTGCGCTCCGCTTTGGACGGACGCGAGTTGTTTGTAGACATAAGTTCGAATGTTCCTTGGCTCAACGGAAATACTGTAATCTGCTTCCAAGCTTAGCCAATGGAATGGCCGCCCTCCCCCGTAATTGCCAGATTCCCCAACCTTCACAGGTTGCGCATAACATTCGCCAACATGATGCAAAGCCCCATTTTGGGGTTATTTGAGACTTCAACCAAGTCATGCCGGATAAGTTCATCTTTGGGCCTCATTCGGCGTTAAAAGCCCATCCGCGCCGCTTCTCACGTACATTGAGTGATGGAACACAGTTTCCTCCCGCTTCCGGCTAGCATCCGGAATCCGGGATGACAGTGAAGTTGAGCTGACAAAGAGGTCATTCACTTACAACCGACAAAGCTGCGAGGTTTTCTTCTCGCAGTAAGTACGTGGCCAGGAGGTTTACGGTGGGTAATGAACTAGCAGGCGTAGCGGAAGGCAATTCCCATGACTTTGTAGTGGTGGCTAACCGGTTGCCGGTGGATCGGATCACGCTTCCGGATGGCACCCAAGGGTTCCAGCGTTCTCCCGGCGGTCTGGTCACCGCGCTCGAACCGATCATGGCTGCCGCGGATGGCGCATGGGTCGGCTGGCATGGCGGAATCGACGAAGAGCTCGAAGAGTTCGACAAGGACAGCATCCACCTCGTTCCGGTCCCGCTCAGTGAACAGGACCTAAGCCTCTACTACGGCGGATTTTCGAATTCCACCCTCTGGCCGCTCTATCACGACGTGATCATACCTCCGGAGTACCACCGCACCTGGTGGGACCGTTACAAGAAGGTCAACCAACGTTTCGCTGACGCGGTGGTGCGAACCGCCGCGCACAATGCCACCGTGTGGGTCCACGACTACCAGCTGCAGCTGGTTCCACAGATGCTGCGGATGGCACGCCCCGATCTGAAGATCGGCTTCTTCCTGCACATCCCTTTCCCCGCCGCCAGCCTGTTTTCTCAGCTGCCTTGGCGCACCCAAATCCTGGAAGGTCTGGCCGGAGCCGATCTAGTCGGCTTCCAGCGCGAGACCGATGCGTCCAATTTTCTACGCTGCCTGCGACGGTTCACCGACTATTCGACCAAGGGGCACGAAGCTACCCCGTCGTCGACGCATAAGATTCAGAATCTGTGCCGCGCTGTGGCCAATCCGATCTCAATCGATACCGAAGAAATCGCCAAGCTGTCGCGTGATCCGCAGATCATTGCCCGCGCCGCACAGATTCGTTTGGAATTGGGCAATCCGAAGACAATCATGCTTGGCGTGGACCGGCTGGACTACACAAAGGGCATCAGGCACCGGCTGAAAGCCTATGGCGAGCTGCTCAACGATCAGGCACTTCGCGCCGGAGATGTCTGTCTGATCCAGGTAGCCAGCCCAAGCCGTGAAAACGTAGATTCCTATATGGAGCTGCGCGATCAGGTAGAACTGATGGTCGGCCAGATCACCGGCCAACACGACACGCTGAGCCACACCACGCTTCGCTACTTACACCACTCCTATCCGCTGCGCGAGATGATCGCCCTATACCTAGCCGCCGATGTGCTACTGGTGACAGCCCTGCGCGATGGGATGAACCTAGTGGCCAAGGAGTTCGTGGCATCCCATCAGGATGGTCGTGGAGTCCTTGTGCTTTCCGAATATACCGGTGCGGCCGATCAGTTGACCCAGGCGGTGCTGGTCAACCCTCATGACATCGATGGCATGAAGGCAAGGATCGTCGAGGCGGTCAATATGGACCAATCCGAACAGGCACGACGCATGCGTCGAATGAATCGCCATCTGCTGGAACATGACGTGACCCGTTGGTCCGCTCGCTTCTTGGAAGAACTCGCCGAAATCAATTCGCGAGCGAACCAAATCAACGCCGTAGCCAGCCGTTAATAACATCGCCTAGTCTGAACGGAACGACAGTGCCGAATCTCGCGCCCGAATTACGCGCCGATCTCTCCACCTTCGCCGGGCACCGGCGAATCCTGGTTGCTTTGGACTTCGACGGTACGCTCTCGCCGCTCGTGGACCGCCCCCAAGACGCCAGGCCTTCCACGCGGGCCGCACAAGCCTTTGACGAACTTGCGCGACAATCCGGCGTGCACACGGCGGTGGTCTCCGGCCGGAACCTTGAATCGCTCACGGCGGTGTATCCGGCCCCCAGACCGGATAACTTGATCGGTTCCCACGGAGCCGAACGGCGCGTTCCGTCCGTAACCCCGGATGCGCCAGAACAACGGGAACTCACCGATGCCCAGCGGGAGAACCTCACGGAAATCACCGCCCGGTTGAGCGAAGTCGCGCAGCGGCATGAGGGAGTCAATCTGGAGCACAAACCCTCGGCTACCGTCCTGCACGTACGCCAAGCCCAAAGTCCTGGCATTGCCGAGGCCGCCTTGGCCGAGGGGAACCACGCCCTCGCGCACTTGCCGGAAGTGCGCCTCATGGCAGGAAAGGCGGTGCTAGAGGCCTCGGTCCATGCAGGCGACAAGGGACAGGCTTTGCAATGGTTGCGCCAGGTTCTCGATGTTGATGCGCTGCTCTTCGTCGGAGATGACGTCACCGACGAGGATGGCTTCCGGATCCTCACCCGTGAGGACCTCGGAATCAAGGTAGGCCCAGGCCCTACACTGGCCGCGCACCGCATTTCTGGGCCGGAGATACTGTCCGAACTTTTGGAATTGCTGCTTTCTATGCGAGACTAAGGTGTCCCATATCACTTTCACTACGGATCGTCGGGCACGTACCTGCCCGTGAAAGGATTGTCATCATGGCAACTGTGACCTTTGAAAAGGCCACCCGAATTTACCCGGGCGCACTTGTGCCTTCAGTCGACGCAATTGATTTGCAGATTGAAGACGGGGAATTCCTTGTTCTAGTTGGCCCATCGGGCTGCGGCAAATCGACTACCTTGCGCATGCTAGCTGGTCTCGAGGAAGTCGACTCCGGGCGAATTCTCATTGGCGATAAGGACGTGACTAACGTTCCGCCAAAAGACCGCGATATCGCCATGGTCTTCCAGAACTATGCTCTTTACCCGCACATGACGGTCGCTGAAAACATGGGCTTCGCCCTGAAGATCGCCGGCGTCGATAAGGAAGAACGCAATAAGCGCGTCCTCGAAGCTGCAAAGCTGCTGGATCTAGAAAATTATCTAAGCCGCAAGCCGAAGGCGCTCTCCGGCGGCCAGCGCCAGCGCGTCGCCATGGGACGAGCAATCGTTCGCTCGCCTCAGGTCTTCCTGATGGACGAGCCGCTGTCGAACTTGGACGCCAAACTTCGCGTGCAGACCCGCACACAGATCGCATCGCTGACCCGCCGACTCGGTGTCACCACCGTGTATGTCACCCACGACCAGGTGGAAGCGTTGACCATGGGTGACCGCGTGGCGGTGCTCAAGGACGGCGAAATCCAACAGGTTGGCACTCCCCGTGACCTCTACGACCGCCCACGCAATGTTTTCGTGGCCGGATTCATCGGATCTCCGGCAATGAATCTCATTGAATTGGAGGCCTCTAACGGTCAGGTCGCCTTTGGCAACACTTCCTTGCCCGCTCCTGGCGCGCAGGGTGCAACCACCATGGGCATCCGACCGGAGGATCTGACTCTCGCCACCCCAGGCGAGGGTGCAGAGCTGATGGTGGATGTGGTCGAGGAGTTGGGTGCAGATGCTTATGTCTATGGCACGGCCCAGCTAGGCGGCAAGAGCCAAACCATCGTGGTCCGAGTCAACGGCCGCACCCCGCCTGCCCGCGGCCAGAAACTGCATATCCTGCCGCTAGGGCAGCACGTGCACCTCTTCGACACCGCCTCGGGCCTGCGTCTAGCTGATTAGTCTCCGAAAGCAATAAGACCGGTTGTAGGACTCGTTAGAGTTTCACAACCGGTCTTTTGCGGTCCGTACGGGAGGACGTGGAACGGTGGTTAAACATCGAAGGTCCCGAGATATTTCTCGGGACCTTCGGCAAAATATGCCCGGCGATGACCTACTCTCCCACACCCTCCCGAGTGCAGTACCATCGGCGCAGTGGGTCTTAGCTTCCGGGTTCGGTATGGGACCGGGCGTTTCCCCCACGCTATGATCGCCGTAACTCTAACCCTCACGGTCAAACCGTGGGAAAATTACAGTGTCATTCGCAGTTGCGATAACTCAATAACTATAACAGGGCCAGGCTTCTAAGGGCCAATCGATAGGCTCCTATCCGACGGTGCCCTTCGCCACACTAAATACAATTCGGTTGCAGCCTGTGCAGCTGATAGACACTGCCCGCCCTCCGACTCCTGAGCCGGTACAGGACATGCGTGCAGACCGCCGAGCGCGTATCGATTGCTGCCATATGCGCTGCGTCAACGCCGAGTTTATTGATTCGGATTCGCCGCGGCAGAACGGCTTATATTGCAAAGTTTATTGCTCAGGGCCGGCGTGAGCAGCTGTCTGTCGGAGCTGTATGTACGTTGATTGAAGTTAAATTCTGGCCAATGAGTTCAATATCATTGAGCTGGTCGAGTTTCAGGGCGCTCAACCCGCCATTCGCCGTATGCGGACGTTTCCGTGAGCTGGTCAAGTTTCTGAGACACGAACTTTGATTTTTTCTTATTAAACTCAGGCCGCGAGAGCCAAAGAATTCTGCTCCCAATACCAGTCGAGCAACATCTGAGGG